>JAZUGL010000006.1:0-94736 GCA_045641165.1 Mycoplasmoidaceae bacterium | reverse complement strand
GGAATTACTACATCATCACCACTAGCATAGTGTCCTTTAACAACCATAGCACTTAAGTCAAGGTTCTCACCAACATATTGAGGGTCTGCAGGTTTTGTTTCAACAAACATATATTCAAGAGAATTTTCTTCTACAACAATTGATGTTGTAATGTCATCAACACCACCAGCTTTTAAATGAATACTAATATCATATTTTTCAGATGGTGTAGTTAGAAGAGTACCTTCTGCAGGTGTAGTTGTATAGTCGGAAGCCGGAATTACTACATCATCACCACTAGCATAGTGTCCTTTAACAACCATAGCACTTAAGTCAAGTTTCTTACCAACATATTGAGGGTCTGCAGGTTTTGTACCAACAAACATATTTTGAAGTACATCTTCGACTTTAGCAATAAAAAAGGTTGCTTTTTCTTTATAAAAAACATTTATTGTATTGTCACCAACTTGATTTAGAGTGGTTCCTTCCACTGGATCAGTTGTATAATCAGTCACTTCTTCTGAAGTACCATCGTCATAAGTTGCTTTAACTTTCATTCCAGTTAAATCAAGTTGTTCACCATATTTGTAGCTTGTTTTAGGTTTTGTAGTAACTTCAATTTTTGTTACCACCTTTTCTTGTTTTTTATTACATCCAACAACAAGTGGAGTAGTTACTCCAACTGTAGTAATTGCTGCTGCAATAGGCAAAACAATTTTCTTTACTTTTTTCATAATTTTTTCCTCGTTTTCTTATATGACTAAAATAAAAATACCTAAGTTATTATAAATAACTTAGATACTTCTAGTTTTTGCTCAATCTATATATATATATATAAATTTAGTCATAACTATATTATATAGATAAATAAAAAAAACACATAAAATGTGTTTTTATTATTTCTTGTTTCCTGTTCTAGCAGCTACTACTTCATCCACTACAGATTTAGGAGCTTGAGCATAATGACTAAATTGCATTACATAGTTACCTCTACCTTGAGTAAATGATCTTAAATCGGTAGCATAACCAAACATGTTCTTTAAAGGAACTTTAGCTTTAATCATTTGGGCATTGTTTCTAGTTTCGGTTGATTCAATAGTTCCTCTTCTAGAACTAATATCACCCATAGTATCACCAAGATATTGGTCTGGAACAACAATGTCTACTGACATAATTGGTTCAAGTAATACTAGACCACATTTCTTAGCAGCTTCTTTTAAAGCTAAGCTAGCAGCAACTTTAAAGGCCATTTCAGATGAGTCAACATCATGGTAAGAACCATCAAAGACTGTAGCTTTAATATCCATTAATGGATATCCAGCTAAAGGACCAGCCTTCATGGCTTCTTGAATACCTTGGTCAATCGGTTTAATAAATTCTCTTGGAATCTTACCACCAACGATGTCATTAACAAATTCATAACCTTTATCTTTGTTAGGTTCAAATCTTACCACACAGTGTCCATATTGACCATGACCACCAGATTGTTTAATGTATTTGCCTTCAGCTTCACCAGGTTTAGTGAATGTTTCTCTATAAGAAACTTGTGGTGCACCAGCATTTACATCAACCTTAAATTCTCTTCTCATACGGTCAACAATAATTTGTAAGTGAAGCTCACCCATACCAGAAATAATACATTGACCAGTTTCATGATCTGTATAAGTTCTAAATGTTGGATCTTCTTCTGCTAGTTTTTGCAAAGCAATACCCATTTTTTCTTGGTCTGCTTTAGTTTTAGGTTCAACAGCTAAGGAAATAACTGGTTCAGCAAATTTCATTGATTCTAGTTTAACATCTAAGCTTTCATCACAAAGTGTATCACCTGTAGTAGTAGATTTTAAACCTACTACGGCACAAATATCACCTGCAACGATTTCAGGAATTTCATTTCTGTTATTAGAGTGCATCTTAATTAAACGTGATACACGTTCTTTAACTCCTCTTTTAGAGTTAATTACATATGAACCTGCTTTTAATACACCTGAATAAAGTCTAATGAAGGTAATTCTACCCACAAATGGGTCAGTAGCAACTTTAAAGGCTAAAGCAACAAACTTACCATCATCATTATTTCTAAGTTCTATTTCTTTATTAGTGTTTTCATCAGTTACTTTAATAGCAGGACAGTCAGCAGGACTTGGTAAATAGTCAACTACTGCATCAAGTACAGCTTTAACGCCTTTGTTTTTGAAAGATGTTCCACATAATACTGGGTGGAATTCAGCTGTTAGTGTACCTTTTCTAATACACATTTTTAATTCTTCTTCTGTTAAATCTTGACCATTTAAGTATTTTTCCATACATGCTTCGTCATAGTTAACAGCTTCTTCGACAAGAATTTGTCTAAAGTGTTTAGCTTTATCAACTAAGTCTGCAGGAATTTCTGCAATCTTATAGTTTTCTTCTGGTTTACCATCAAACATTCTACATTTCATCGTAACTAAATCAATAGTTCCAATGAAGTTGTTTTCTGCTCCAATAGGATATTGGATTGCAACACCTTTAGCACCTAGATTCTTTTTAATAGATTCTAGACACATTTCAAAGTCAGCACCAACTTTGTCCATCTTATTACAATAAACAATTCTTGGTACTTTATATTCAGTTGCTTGTCTTCAAACTGTTTCAGTTTGTGGTTCAACACCTTGTTGACTGTCTAAAACTGTAACAGCACCATCAAGTACTCTTAATGATCTTTCTACTTCTACTGTAAAGTCTACGTGTCCGGGAGTATCAATTAGGTTAAGTTCGCAGCCTTTTCATGTTACATATGTAGCAGCTGCAGTAATTGTAATACCACGTTCTTTTTCTTGTTCCATTCAGTCCATGGTAGCACCACCATCATGAACTTCTCCAATCTTATGTGTTTTACCACCATGGAATAAGATACGTTCTGATGTTGTTGTTTTACCAGCATCAATGTGGGCCATGATACCGAAGTTTCTATATTTATCTAATGCAAATTGTCTAGCCATAAATAACTCCTAAAATTTCAAGTGAGCAAAAGCTTTGTTTGCTTCAGCCATCTTGTGAGTATCTTCTTTTTTCTTAACTGCACCACCAATACCATTAGAAGCATCAATGATTTCGTTTGCTAGTCTTTCTAGCATAGTTTTTTCATTTCTATTTCTTGCATATAAGATTAATCATCTTAATCCTAAAGCAATCTTTCTTTCTTCGCCTACAGGAGTAGGAACTTGGTAGTTAGAACCAGCTATTCTTCTAACTTTAAGTTCCATAGAAGGCATAATGTTATCTAATGCCTTATTAAAAACTTCAATTGCTTTCTTTTTAGTTTTCTTTTCTACTTGATCAAAAGCACCATACACAATAGATTGTGCAAGGCCTTTTTTACCATCTAACATTACCATGTTAATGGCTTTAGTAACTATTCTTGAATTAAAGACTGGATCAGGTAATACAGATCTTTTTTCTGCTTGCTTTTTTCTCATAATCTAGTCCTTTCTAAGCTGCTTTCTTAGGTTTTTTAGCACCATAGGCAGATCTTTGTTGGTTTCTTTTAGCTACACCTTGTGTATCTAAAGTACCTCTAACGATGTGATATCTCACACCCGGTAAGTCTTTAACACGACCACCACGAATTAGAACAACTGAGTGTTCTTGTAGGTTGTGGCCTTCACCTGGAATATATGCTAAAACTTCTTCTCTATTAGTTAGTTTAACCTTAGCATATTTTCTTAAGGCTGAGTTAGGCTTTTTAGGTGTCATTGTACCAACTCTGGTACAAACTCCTCTTTTTAATGGGCTTGGTGAATACTTTTGTTGTCTTTTGAAAGAGTTATAAGTATTTAACAAAGCGGGAGATTTAGATTTTGATTTTTTACTTTTACGTTTGTGACGTATTAGTTGTTGTATAGTAGGCATTTATTCTCCTTATTTTTACTATATTTTATAAATACAACTTAACCGTGTGTATCGTTAACGTAATAATATAATAACACAAAAGCTATAAAAAGCCTTATTTATTTTTATTCTTATTAATTACTATTAATAACGCATCTATGCATTGTGCGTAATGACTAGATTTGAAAGCATCATCAATTTCACTAAATGCTTTCTTAAAATCTTTCTTAGAACGATATCTGTTAGCATAAACAAGAAGTTTAGAAGCATAAGACTTTAAAATAGTGTCATTATTAATCTTTGTATAGATTTGGTTCACATTATTGATGATGCTATTTGTTGAAGAAGTAATCTTATCAAAATCAGGTTGTTGATCAGCAATGATTAAATTAATTAAAGCATTAATTACATTAATGTTTTCTTTCATTGCTTGTTTTAATAATGCTCTTTCTTGGTTATTAGGTAAGATTTGGTTAGCTACTGCTGATAATTGGCATAAGTAGATATACAAATCATTTAAGTCATTAATAGTGGCAATTAATTGACCTAAATGTTTATTAATGCCATTAATACAATCATTGATTTCATCTTTCTTTTCAATGATTTCACCTGAAATATTAGCTAAATCTTCCAATGCTTTAATCTTTTGAGAATGAGTCTTGTAATCAATTAGTTGTGACTCATTTACTAATTTTTCAATTCTAATTAAATCTTTAGAAACAGTTTTAAATCAGGATTTAACATTACTATCTTTAACAAAGTTAGCAGATATAGCACTTAAGCTAGCAACAATATGTTCTTTGTTGTTTAAGATATCTTTTGTTTGTTCATCAATATCTTGTAAACTGATATTGATTAAATCTCTTGTTTTAGAATGAATGTAACAGAATTGGTTTACATTTATTAAAGCTTTTGTAGCTGTAAGTAATTGTCTTTGTGCATTATTTAAATCTAATGCTTTAAAGCTTTTAACAAAGCCTAAATAACTTGTTTTATAGATATTGATTGACTTTTGTAAGATAGGCAAGTCAGTATGAGCAATAGATTTATAGTTAGCATTAATGATTTGGTTGTTTTTAGTCATTGAAGTTCTTAAATAGATTTGAACAATTTGAAACTTCAATACAACAAACAAAACTTTAACTAAAGCCTCAATTCTATTATGAAGATCAATTAATACATTAATTGTTAGTTTGTAATTAAACTTACTACTAAATTCTGGAATAGACTTAATTTCTTTAGCAATTGTGTCAAATAATTTATTAATCTTTTTGAAGTCTTCATGATAAAGAACTCTAGTGTTATAAAACTCATTTAATGATTCAAAAATATCCAAATATGTTTGGAAAATATTATTAAGTTCATCAGGATAAGCAGTGTATTTATCATATTCACCACCAAATGAACCAAAGTCTTTATCTGCACTATCTAGTTGTTTAGCAATAAAACCTAGATGGTATTTAGCTGGTTCTAGGTTCATCATATTTATTTCTTTAGTTAAAGTCATTAAATTGTCATAAATAACTTTTAAATTTTCATCTATTGTTTCATATTGGTTTTTAATCTTTTGATATTTTTCAGGAGCAATCAAACCATTTTTATGTAATACTTCAATTTTGAAAAAATTGACACTATACATTGAAGAAGATAAACGGTTATATCTTTCCATTAGCTTTCATTGCTTTTTGAAATAAACTTTGTAAATGATAAAAAAGACAGAAAAAACAATAAAACCAGCTGTAAACAAAGCTAAGAAAGTAATAATCAGTGCCCGTAAAACTTCTTCCATCATAATTACATTCAAACTCTATAGTGAGATGGTCTATTTTTCTCTTGATGTGCTTCATAAGCACTAGGAATTGCACAAATTAAGATGAATAATGCCAGAACAACCAATTTCATTATTGCTCCTATTTGTTGATCAAATGCTGCTTGTCTTGTGTAAACAAGAACAATATCTCCAAATGAAGCAGCAAAGATAAATAGAATTGCTAAACCAATTAATGTTATAGAAACAATAGCACAAGGAACAAAACCTTTAATTTTTGTTACTTTAACTTTGTTAGTTCTTCTGTTTTTTAAGCAACCAACAGTTGCTAAAACAATACATAAGAAGACAAGAATAGATGTTCAGTTAGCCATTAAATCGCAGAATGAATATAAGTGGTTTAGATCACCAGGTAAATTAGATACAAGTTGATAACCTCAAACTTGTGCTTCTCCACCTCAGATAGGAATCATTGGTGTATTTGCATAGTTACCAACATCTGTATAACCAAATGCACCAATAGCAGTTAAAACAATAAAGAAGAATAAGCATAAAGCACCAGAATAAAGCAAACCAATTGTTGGTCTATTTGGGTTAATTCTCTTTTTAAGTTTGCCACTAAATGGTAGTTGGCAATCTTTGATTAAATCTTCATAATATCTTGGATTATAGACAGCAAAACCATTAACTATTCCTAAAATACCAAAAGCAACAAAAACTTCCATTATTGTGATAATAATGTGTCAATTATTTTCACTGAAAAAGTTCAATGTTGAAATCTTACCATTTTGTGAACCAAGTAATAGTGAAACAGTAATTAAAACATCAAAAACTGAAACAATAATAAGCCCAACAATTAAGGCTAAAGGTGTTTTGTTTGGTTCTTGCATTTCAGATTGAATACCTGCAGAAGCATAGAAACCATCAAAACTAAAGATAATAGCAGGAATTGAACCAAAGATTCCTAGTACTGGGAACAGTTGCATTAAAGATAATGCACTTTCTTGCATTCCTCAATTTGTTGGTAATCAATGAGGATAGCCTTCACTACCCACTTTAAAGAAACCACTTGCTGCCAAAATAATTCCAGCTAAAGCGCAGAATAATAGTGGAATAAACTTAACTGATAAAACAACTTTGTTTTGAATATCAGCCACTCTTGAACTAATACCAGCAGAAATAAAAAAGTAAATCATAATAGCAAATGCTATTAATGCTGCTATTCACCATTGCGTTTGTCAACCAAAAGCATCTTGTAATGTCATCACCGCATAGTAAGGCATAACAAAGAAGTTAAATGGCAAATATATTACAGCCATGAAATATTTAGCTGCTTTGAATAAATTCTTGTTACAGAATTTCTTAACTCATTGAATTACACCTAAATTAGATTTTTCATCATGCGAAGCAATTTCAGCTAATGAAACACCCATGCAAATTACACCAACAATTGAAAGTAATCATGAAACAAAAGCTAAAACAATGCTGCCACCAACATTTTCTAGTACTTCACCATTCTTTAAAAAGATACCAGCACCAATAGATGAACCGATAACAAGTAAAACAGCTGAAAAGAAGGTAATTTTTTTCTTAGCTAATTCACCTTTACTTATGTGTTTTTTTTGAAGTGCCATATTTAATCTATTATAGTTAATAGACATAAAAAAAGAAAGTAAACTTTCTTTTTTATTTGTTAAAGACGATTAAATAATTTCTGTCTGTAATGAACTGTCCAACAAGATTTGGATACTTTGCTAGCTCTTGTTTTAAAGCATCAACAAGATCATAACCAATTTCTAATCAAGCTTCTTTAAATGTGTGTTTATTTAATCATTCAAAATAGATTTTGTAAAATTCTAAACCATTATCTTTTGCAATTAAAGTTTTTTTATTTTCTCATTTAAACATCTTGTTATTTTTAAAATTTTTCTTGTTGATATATGGTGGGTTAGATATCAATATATCTAAACTTCCTAGTTTAGCAAGATATTTTTTTGCATCACTGACATCAATTGTAATTTGTGTTTTATGTGCAATTGCATTTGCATTTGTGTCAAATAATGGTCCTCAATATTTGTCAACACAAGTAACATCCATTTGTGGACAATTTTTCTTAATTGTGATTCCAATACAACCGCAACCACAACACATATCCAATACTTTTGCATATGAGTCATCACGATGTCTATAAATAAAATCTTTAACCATCTGTTCAGTAATATCTCTCGGCGCCAAAACCTTTTTAGACACTTGAAATTTTAAACCCATAAAAGTAGTTTGGTTTGTAACATGAGCAAGCGGCATTTCTTTTTTAAAATACATCTTGCATTTCTTATCAAAATCTTTGATTTTGAAATCAATTTGATTATTGTGTTGGCTAGCAAAATCTTCTTTGTTTTTTATTAATTTACTAGTGGAAAAAAGAATTTCAAAAAAGATGACATCATGTTGATTGTCATATCTTTTTCTAAATTCAAAAAACAATTCGTTGTAAGTCATTAGATTTTTAATTTTTCCATTAATTTAGCTTGCTCATCTGCAATTAATTGGTCATGAAGTTCTTCTAATGTTCCACCTTGCATAATAAAGTCAAGTTTGTTTAATGTTAAACCAATACGGTGGTCTGTAATTCTATTTTGAGGATAGTTGTAAGTTCTAATTTTTTCTGCTCTTTCACCAGTACCAACTTGACTACGTCTAGTTGAATCTTCTTGTGCTTTTCTGTCTTCTTCTGCTTTTTGTCATAGTTTAGCTTTAAGCAAATTCATTGCTTTAGCTCTGTTTTCAATTTGACTTCTTTCAGATTGACAAGCAACAACTATACCACTAGGCATATGTGTTAATCTTACTGCTGATTCAGTTCTATTAACATGTTGTCCACCAGCACCTGAAGCACGATAAACATCTATTCTTAGATCTGCAGGATTGATTTTAATTTCAATATCATCCATTTCTGGTAATACTGCTACAGTAATTGTAGAAGTGTGTACTCTTCCTTTTGATTCAGTAGCTGGTACACGTTGTACACGATGCACACCTGATTCGAATTTCATTTTTGAATATACATCTTTACCTTTAACACTAAAAGACAAATATGAATAACCATTACCTTGTGGACTAACATCCATGATGTTACATTTTCATTTTTGGTTATCAAAGTAACGTTTATATGTATCAAATAAATCAGAAACAAATAATGCTGATTCATCACCACCAGCGGCTGGTCTCATTTCCACAATAACGTTTCTTTCATTGTTTGGATCTACCGGTAATAATAAAGTTTTAATTTCAAGTTCTAGTGGAGCAATTAAAGTTTTATTTCTTTCTAGATCAGCCTTAGCCATACTTATGAAGTCAGCATCTTTAATAGATGAGTCATTCAAAATATCTTCTGCTTGTTTAGTTTGATCAATTAATGTTTTAAGTTCTTGAAACTTAGCAACAACTGGTTCATGTTTTTTAAGTTGTTTATTAATATTTTTAACTTCTTCAAAAGGCAAAGAAGTATCAGAATTAACCTTGTCAGATAATTCATGATATTTTTTTACGATTGCCTCTACTGCTTCAAATAAATTTTTATTGTATTCCATATTGCTCCAAGAAAAAGAAAAAAGACAACAAAAAATGTCGCCTTTTATCTATGTTAAGCTATTTGCTTAAGTCGTCAAGATTAGAAATAACTGTTTTTTGTTTTTTAACCCTAACTTTCTTTTCTTTAGGTTTGTAATCTTTCTTTTCAAATTTAGCAGCAAGTTTTTCTGCCCTACCTTTAACAGCTGTATCAACACTCTTGCCAACAAAAACTGGGTGGCAATTAGCACAAACGTCAACCATAACTGTGTCAGCTTTACAAGTTGACATAATTTGGTATTCGCTACCGCAAGTAGCACATTTGAATGTAGTTAATTTACTAACTGGATGAATTTTTTCTTTCATTTTTCTAATCCGTAATATTTATTTTAATATAAAAACACTTAATCTATTAATTATTTGTGTGAACTAATTTGTTTCTTAAGAAGATTAACAAAATCATCAAATTTAACAGATGTAACATTTTGTTTTCCATATTCTCTATAAGAGACATTACCAGATTTAATTTCTTCATCACCAACAACTATTTGGTAAGGAACTTTCTTAATTTGAGCATTTCTAATCTTCTTACCTAATCTTTCATCAGAGTTATCTACATCAACTCTAATTTGGTTATCAAGTAATTTTTGTGCTAACTTATAGCAGAAAGAAGCATGCCTTTCAACTACTGGAATTAGTTGTACTTGAATAGGTGCTAATCATAATGGGAAAACACCTTTATTACTTTCAAGTAATATAGACATAAATCTTTCAAGTGTTCCAATAATACCACCATGAACTAAAATAGGTCTTTGTGTTTTACCATTTTGATCAATGTATTCAAGTTTAAATCTTTCAGGTAATAAGAAGTCAAGTTGAATAGTTGACATAGTAATGATATGACCTAAAGCAGTTTTCATTTGAATATCAATCTTAGGACCATAGAAAGCAGCTTCGCCTACTTTCTTTTCATATTTCATTCCCATAGATTTCATGACAGATTCAAGTTCTTTTTCTGCTTTTTTTCACATTGCAGGATTATTAAAGAACTTTTCTTTATTTTTAGGATCATGTAAAGATAAATCTATACGATGAATCTTAATGTTAAACATATTTAAACATTTAAGAATTACTTCGTAATAATGTTTAATTTCAGCTTCAATTTGATCTGGTCTGATGATAACATGTGTATCAATTAGTTGCATGTTTCTAACACGTTCTAGACCAATTAAAGCACCAGATGCTTCATATCTATGTAAGATAGCTTTTTCAGCTATTCTAAAAGGTAATTCTCTATAACTTCTAGGTTTAGATTTATAAACTAGCATGTGATGAGGACAAGTCATTGGTCTTAAAACCATTACTTCCTTATCTATTTTTAATGGAGGGAACATATTCTCACGGTAGTGAGATCAGTGTCCCGAAACTTTATATAGTTCATCAGAACCTAAAACTGGAGTAGAAACAAATTTAAAGCCAGCAGCCATTAAATTTCTTCTTACTGCATCATCTATTTCATACATTACTGCAGCACCATTTGGTAATCAAATAGGAGCACCTTGTCCTGCTAAATCACTAAATGTGAATAATTCAAGATCTTGACCAATCTTTCTATGATCTCTTTCTTTTTTATCTTTTAAATCAGCTTCAAAAGCTTTTAATTCTTCTTTTGAATCAAAAGCATAACCAGTAATTCTTTGTAGTTGTTTATTTTTAGCATTAGACAATCAATAAACACCAGAAACATTTTCTAATTTAAATGATTTAATTTCATTGAAATTAAGATTTTTAGATTCTAAATAATTAACAAATCTAAAATCATCATTAATTCTTAGCATCTTAATAGTTTTTGCTTCATGTTGTTTAACTCAATGAGCTAAATATTTATTTTTAGTTAAACAATTACAAGCTAAAACATCTTTTAATGCTTTTTGTTTAACTTCTACTTTATTATTACGATCATATAAAAAGCTAAAAATTTCTCTTTCTAGTTCTTTAAATGAAGCAATGGAAAGAATTTCTTTTGCTTCAAAATCAACATAAAAATTATTTTCAGTTTCACCAATAGCAGCTATTTTAGCCTTATGGTTTTTTTGTAAGACATATGCAACTGCATATGCCATTTTTAAATTTAATTTCATTATTTCTCTTTTCTAATGCAAAAATTATTTGGAAGCAGAGGTTGCATCAGGACCAAGCTTACTAAATTTTTCAATTAGAATCGTCGTGTGGAATAATTTATCTTTTTTAGAGAAATATGTTCTTAGTTTACCTTCTATATATATACGGCAGTTAGGTTCAGCTTCAACAGCTTTAGCTATTTCAGCAGCTAAAGGTCTGTTTGCATAAGCTGAAAAAGAATTAACAGATCTGAACTTGTTAAAAATTCTTTCTTGCTTAATATTTAAGAAGTAACCACCTTCTTCTTTATTCTTTCCTCATGAAGATCTAGTTACTACACCTTCAAGTATTACTTTGTTAATCATTTTTAACTCCTTAATATATATAAATATATATTATTTATATCATATATCATTAACTTAAAATATATTTTTTATTTATTTAAAGTTTATGTTTAATAAATGAAAAATGGTGTTTATAATGAATACAAGTATTCATTAAGATGCAAGTTTATTCACCAACTGACATTAATGAAATTGCCTTTGAGTTAAGAAACAATAAGGCTGTAATTCTTCCTACAGATACTGTGTGGGGTATTGTTAGTCTCACAGAAAAAAATATTTACCAAATTAAACAACGTTCTTTAGAGAAAAAGCTCGTTACTTTTATTGATGATATTAAAACTTTAAATTTACCTAAAGCAGCCGAAAAAGCAATTGCTAAATATTGACCAGGTGCTTTAACAATTATTTGAAAACAACAAGGTTATCGTATTCCAAAAAGTAGTCTACTTTTATCCTTAATGGATAAAGTTGGACCGCTTTTTAGTTCATCTGCTAATATCTCTGGGCAAAAACCAATTGTTAATGTTAATCAAGCTAAAAGAATCTTTAATGATAGAGAATTTGAATTAGCTTTAGTTAATGATCCTGATTTCAAACTATCTAATACTGCTTCTACTATTATTGACTTAGACAAGAATCTTATCTTACGCCAAGGTAAGATTAATGGCAAAAGGATTCTTGCTAGCATCAAAAGGAGTTAACCATGAAAAAGACATCAACTATATTCAATTTATTAAAGACAGTAGCACCTAGTACATGTTTACTAGGAGCCTCTGCTGGTTTAGTTCTTGGTGTCTCTGCTGGTTTATTTAAGGTTAACTATATTGATTTAGGCAATGCAGATGTTAGAATAGCTGCTGCTAATACACACAACTATTATGATCAAGATATTAAATCTGAATGGAACATGACTAAGGCTGCTTGCCCAAAAGGTGAAAAGATAGATTATACATCTGGTGGCGAATGAGAAAGATTACATTGAGGTAAAAAAACACCATTATGTACAGAAGAACAATACTTGGCAATGGAAGGTGATCAGCCATCAGGACAAGCAATCACTTCTGAAGCTTTAGGAAATCGTTGAGCATACACCTCATTTATTGTAGATGGCGCGCAACATCAAGCTAAAGATCAGTCTTTTAATGAAAGTGTTTTTCAAGGGCTTGTTAATTTTTGCCATAACAAGACAGACGGCAAGATTAGCCCAGAAGACGAACAAAAACTTGTAAGAAAACCCGCACAAGATAATAATCAAGCATTCCAAGAGCAATATCTTGAAACGATCCTACACCAAAATGTTAAGGTTCTTGGATTGCCTGGGTTCCCTCATGTTGCCCCGTTAGCTGGTTTAGGTACTTATGATGAACAAGAAGGTTTGTTCAAATTTAATGTTGCTAGCGAAGAAGACCAAGAAAAAATTAATACATGTGCAATGATAATGTTTGATGGTAACATGCCAAACATGCAAAATGTTGCATCAGTTTTATTTAGAGCCGACCAACCTGCATTTTTTACAGGATTGGCTGCATGTGAATATTTCTTGAAGAATCTAGAAACATATCATGCAAATTATCATGATTTATCTGTAGGAACATATGGTGGTACACAACTTAACACAGTTATTATCTACATGGGTGGTATGCAAAGAGGGTTAGAATTCTTTAATGAATTTATTTTAAAAAATATCCTTTTAGATGCAAGAACTTATCTAACTAGTGGTACAGAATCACAATATGGTGATGAATACAAAAAAATTATTCAATGTTCTAAATACAAACAAGAACTAGACGACTGAAAAAATCTGGATGTTGAAAGACAAGATGAATTAATTAATTCAAGCACCGGAGCGGGTCTTTTACATGAAGAATACAGCGTAAGAATGGTTAGTTTAGGAAATTATGACTCTTACTTTACTGGCTCTTTTACTGCAGGCGACGGTATTGGTGTGTCCAAACAACTTTTAAATCGTGGCGCATCTGCAATTTTATCTGTAGCTGGTTCGCAAACCGTTGATTCTTCTCAAGAGGTTGTTAATCAAAAATCAAACTGTTTTGTTATTGGTGTTGACACAGCACAAGAAAATGGTGATGCACAAAGAAACGCAAGTTATGAAGATAAAACTATAGCACCCGATGGCTCAACATCTGAACAAAAAGGAAAAACAATAAGATTTTCCGGCATCAAAGACATGGTTACTGTCTCTGAAAAAATAGCTCGTCTTTGCATGGAAAACAAAAATTGGGATGTAACAGATGAAGCTGGCGGCAAACCCGACCCCGAAAAAGCTATATGCAATATAGGATTTAAAACATGTGGGAACCTTGGTAATGGTTTGGCTTCAATTTCTTTTGATGGTTTATATTTCCTTATGTCTGCACTAAGACACACTAAAGGTCTTTATGGTGGACAAGCTAAACAGTTTGAAGACGTATGGAAGATAGTGGTCGAAAACTATTGTAAGGAAGGAAGCCCGCATTATGCTGAGATCATCGATCCTATTGATTTCGCAAGAAACGTTAATTCGTGAGGGCCAATACAATCATCAACTGATGATGCCGATACCGGCCTATTAACATTTAAAAAGACTTATGCTTTGCCTGGAGGTGCAGCACCTACATATCTTTACAGGAACTATAAACATGTGACAAACATCCTTTCTGAAGTTTTACATGATATTGTGTTTGACTTTAATCCAAACATTACAGTTAAAATGCCATATGATCCGGCTGTTGGCCCACAAAAAGCAGAAGCGCCGCAAACAGAAACAATCATTGAATGGTTAAGATCAAATATGTATTTCATTAATTAGACTATGGCAAAGAAACAAATAAAGAAAAAAGTTGTTAACTCTAACAAAGGCAAATATGCCGTTGAAATGAGAAATGTTACCAAAACCTTCTTGGGTGGTAAAGTTATTGCTAACTCTAATGTTAACATCGCAGTTAAATACAATGAAATCCACGCTATCTGTGGTGAAAACGGTGCAGGTAAATCTACCCTAATGTCTATTTTGTTTGGTTTATACAAACAAGATAGTGGTGAAGTGTTTGTTAAAGGAAAACAAGTAGATTTTAAAAATGCAATGCAAGCTAATAAAGCTGGCTTAGGGATGGTTCACCAACACTTTAAATTAGTTTTAGCCTTTAACTTATTACAAAACATTATTCTTGGTGCTGAAACCACAAGAGGTTTATTCTTAAACTACAAACCAGCAATTGAACGTATTAATGCTATTTGTAAACAATATGGTTTTGATATTAATTTAAAACAAAAAACCGCTAATGCATCTGTTGGTACACAACAAAAAGTTGAAATTATTAAACTATTGTTTAGAGGGGCAGATATTTTAATCTTTGACGAACCTACTGCCGTTTTATCAGACGATGAAATTGCTGGTTTCCTTGATATGTTAAGAACTTTAAAGAAACAAGGTAAAACTATCATTTTAATTACCCACAAACTTAATGAAGTACTTGAAGTAGCTGATACAGTTACTGTTTTAAGAAAAGGTAGATCAGTTGCTACTGAAGATATTAAAAAGATTACTACTGAAAAACTAGTTGAATACATTGTTGGACAAAAACTAGTAGAAAACCCAAATTTATTAAACTTTGGTAATAGATCTGATCCTATTTTAAGAATTGAACACCTTTCAATGAATAAACATACAGATAAAAGACTTGAAGCAATTCATGATTTATCTTTAAATGTTCATTCAGGTGAAATTGTTGGAATTGCTGGTATTGAAGGTAATGGACAATCAGAATTAGCTTTAGCTATTGCTGGAATTCAACATCCAGAAAAAGGAAAAATTACTTTCCGTGTTTCTGGTCTTGATATTGATATAACAAAACAAACACCTAAAACTATTTCTAAATTAGGTATTTCCCATGTTCCCGAAGATAGACATAAATATGGTTGTATCTTAGATGAAACAGTTGCCTTTAACTTGGTTACAAACCAAATTGATGACCGTTTATATTCTAAATTTGGTCTTTTAAAACTTCGTGAAATCGGCATTAATGCTAATGCGCTATGTACTAAGTTTAATATTTTAGGAGCTAATAAAGGAAAAGCTATCTTTAGGTCTTTATCTGGTGGTAATCAACAAAAAGTCGTTGTAGCAAGAGAATTACACAAGAGACATAGTTTAATCTTGATGGTACAACCAACAAGAGGTCTTGATATTGGTGCTATCAATGTAATTCATGAATATATTCTTGCTGAAGCAAGAAAAGGTAAAGCTGTTGTTTTAATTTCATATGAATTAGATGAAATTCTAAAAATAGCTTCAAGAGTTGTAGTTATGGACCATGGCAAGATTGTTATGGACGACCTAAAAACTAGAACTAATAGACAAAAAATCGGTCAATATTTAATGAGAACCGGTAAAAAAGCAGAGAAAGGAGGCAGCTAATGGCAATCGTTAAAGGAAAGCGAAGCCTTGATTTTGGTAATTACAATTGAGCCTACTTTAAAAAGAAAGTGGTTCATTCTGATGTTAGACAATCAAGAACAAAAAAGATTCTTGCGTCTATTCTTGCTATCTTTGCAGCACTATTAATTGCAATAATTATTGCTTGTAGTGTTTGCAAACAATGGCCTAATTTTGGCAAAATATTTGGTACGATCTTTACATCAGGATTTGCTGATGCGCAAACGCTTAACACATTATTGTCCAACACCGGAATAATGCTCGTGGCTGGTTTGGCATTTATCTTTGCTTATAAAGCAGGACAATTTAATATTGGTATTTCTGGTCAGATGTTTTTTGGAGGACTACTTGCAACAATGATTAGCCACATGTGCCACCTAGGTCCTGGAGCTAATCAAGTTGTTGTCTTATTAGCATCCATGGTTGGCGGAGCATTTATTGCAGGGATATCTGGTTTATTAAAAGCCCTATTAAATGTTAATGAAGTTGTTTCTTCAATCATGTTAAACTGAATAGTTTACTATGCCGTTATTCTTTGTATTTCTACATTGGTATCTGCAGGCATGATTCAGGATGTTCCAAGCCACACATTTACTGTTGAACCAGATAGTAGCCTTCTTTTACAAATAAATGGTAGTGCTTTTGGTCCATTATTAATAATAGGTGGTATTGTTTTAGTTGCCTTAATAATAGTGCTTAACTATACTGTTTTTGGTAAAAAACAAAAGGTTGTTGGTCTAAGCCGTTCAGGAGCATTAGCTTCAGGTTACAATGTTAAAGCTCACATTGTTCTTTCTATGGCTATTTCTGGTGCAATTTCAGGTATTTTAGGCGCAATGGTTTATGCTGGGTTCTCACCACAAATGCCCACAACTGCTATAGCAAAAGCTATCCCACAAGAAGGATTTAATGGTATTTCTGTTGGTTTAATTGCTATGTGTTCACCTGTTGCAGCCATTCCAGTTAGTTTCTTCTTTTCAATGGTTCAATCTTCTGTACCAGCAATACAATCATTAGGAATTGATAGTCACATTGCTAATGTTGTCTTTGGTATTGTTGTTTATGGTTCTGCTGCTATTGCATTATTCTTAAGTTTAAAACCATATTGGTGAACTCTTGATATCTTTAAAGGTAAGAATTTTAGCAAGATTAAGCATGAAAAGAACCAATCCGAGATTGCTTTACTTGAACTTGCTAATGATTACAATGAATTATTAAGGAAGAATTACTTGTATAAGGTTAAAAATATTAAAGTTAAATCTTCTATGAAGATTACTAGAGTAATGAAAGCTAAGATGGCCCTTGCTAATGTTCAATACCATTGAATTAACTTCTGGTATGGAAAAATTAGAAGATGAGATGACATGCAAATGGCAACATTGCGTTCATTATCTAATATCCAAAACCGAAGAAATGGTTTGCAATTTAGATATGACGTGGCTAACCAAAACCAACTTGACTTAGAAACATTAAAATCAACACAAAATGCTGCTAAGTCTTTAGGATTGCCTGAAATTACAAACTATGGACAATATCGTATTGCTAGAGATGCATTTATTAAAGCATACTTCTTAACATCTAATGAAATCTTAAGACATTACAATGAAATGTTTAAGAAATTTGCTCCAAACAAACAAAAAGGTAAGAAAATTGTTTTCCAACCAGAGATTGTTAAATTTGATGCTGCTAAGATTGAACAATCTTATAAAGCACATTTAATTAAAGAAATTAAGGAAGCAAGAGCCAAGATGTCTAAACCAGCTACTGTTAAAGCAGATGTTGATGCTACAGGAGTAAGCATTGGTTCATTCTGGAAAGGAGCATAATATGGGTGATTTAGGAACGTTATTAGATTTAACTTTATTATTTACAGCCATCTTATTTGCTGGCGCTATTTCTGGTTATCTATCAGAAAGAGCAGGTATTGTTAACTTAGGTATTGACGGCATGATGTGTATGGGTGCCTTATTCTTTGGTATCTTCTCATCTACTGTTTTCTGAAATGGGGAGCCAGCCTTTGGCACCATCTTCATAGCCTTCATTCTAACAATGCTATGCACAACCATCATGGGTGTCATGCATGCCTTTGTTTGTATTAAGTTAAGAGCTGACCATACAATTGCTGGTACAGCTATTAACTTAGTAGGTTTAGCTTTAGCTAGTTTCTTAAATGAACCGCTTGCTCACATCCTATATATAAGTGGTGGTTATACAAGAATAACATGTATGTATCACCCTATTTTACCAATGGGTGGTTCACTATTTGGTTCAAGTTTTATCCTATTTGGTTTAGTGTTATTAATTGCCATTATTATTTGAGTAGTTGTAAATAAAACTAAAACAGGTTTAAGATATAAAGCTGTAGGAGAAAACCCTAATGCTGTTGATACTCAAGGTATTTCAGTTTACAAATATCAATGAATAGCTGTTATTCTTTCTTCAGCTATGGCAGGACTTGCTGGAGCCCTATTCTTATTTAGAATAAACTCATTTGGTGGTGATGTTCAATCTATGGGTTATTTATCATTAGCTATTTTAATTACAGGTGGATGAAAAATACCAAAGATGGCTGTCTTTGCTATTATCTTTGCCTTATTTAATGCTGCATCTAACACAACAACATTTACTCAAATTGGTATTCCACAATTAGTAGTATTTGCTATTCCTTATATAATTACATTGGTTATCTTGCTATTTACATCAAGAACAATCCTGGCCCCGGCCCATTCAGGAATACCATTTGAGAAAGGAAAGCGTTAGCTTATGAAAGTTATTAACCATCCAATAGTTGCTCACCAACTAACATTAATGAGAGATAAAAACACTAATTCAACTTTATTTAGAAGTTGTTTAAAATGTCTTTCCAACTTCTTAGCTTATGAAGCAACTAAAAACTTACCTACTATCTCTATTCCTGTTACTACACCCATAGCTAAGACTATGGGTAAAAAAGCAAAAGGTCCAATTGTTCTTGTACCAATTTTACGTGCAGGATTAGGTATGGCAGATAGTTTTAAAGAAATGATCCCTAATGCAAGAATAGGTCATATTGGTCTTTACCGTGATGAAGAAACTAAAAAACCAGTGGAATACTACTGCAAAATGCCTAACTCTATCAAAGGATCAATAGTTATTATGCTTGATCCAATGTTAGCTACAGGTGAATCAGCTATAGCTGCAGCAAAAATCATCAAAAGGTTTAAACCTAAGAAGATTAAATTTGTTTCAGTAGTAGCTGCTCCGCAAGGAATAAAAGCTTTTGAAAAAGCTCATCCAGATATTGAAACATTTACAGCAGCAATCGATACTAAACTGGACAAAAATGCTTACATTGTTCCTGGCTTAGGTGATGCTGGAGATAGAATCTTTGGAACTAAATAGATAAAAGAGGCATAGCCTCTTTTTCTTTTCATATAATGAAAGTATTATGAAAAAGTTTTTTTGAATTCCAACAATTGCTGCTGTAATAGCAACACCATTATCAATATCTACTAGCTGTGGGTCTAAAAAACCTGAAAATAAATTTTTAACTTTTACTGCCACAGATGATTGCGAATTTTATGTAGATAGTCGAGCGTGGCGTATAGAAACAAGGGATACAAATTTATTCTATTCAATCGATAGTGGTAAAACATGAACAGAATATGTGATGCCTAGCACTTCTGGTGAAGGCGCACACATAAATATTGGTGCTGGGTGTGAAATTCAATTTTATGGCAATAACCAAAATGGATTCAACTATGAAGATAAAAAAACATCATTTACTTTTATCATGCATTTCGAAAACAAAAACGGGTCTAGATGTGGAAAAATTTCTGGCAACATAATGTCATTATTATCATATAACTATGAAAATTTAACTAGTATCCCTTGCAGTGGTTGCTTTTCTACCTTGTTTGCTTACTCAGCCATTTCAGATGCTTCAGATTTGGTTCTGCCCGCAACCCATTTAACTCCTGAATGCTATTACTGTATGTTCCAAGATTGCCCATATTTAACTACTCCGCCTACTACTCTTCCAGCCATGGAACTCGAAGAAGACTGTTACAACAGTATGTTTAGCTATTGCGGTTCATTAACTCAAACGCCTAAATTGCCTGCTACAATGCTTGCAGAATGTTGTTATGTTGACATGTTTAGAAATTGTGAGAGTTTAGAAATTAATAGCAGGTGGTTTGTTAATAATATATTTAATAAACCAAATATGAGTTTTGCTCCTGGTTGAGCAGGCTACATGTTTTCGGCCTGTCCTAGTATTACTGAACCGTTTGTTTTGCCCGATAGTACATATAATTTAAAACCATATTGCTTTTCCGGTTTGAATTCAGGATTAAGTATAACTAGTGTTTCCAAAAACTATTTACCATGAAATAATCTTGCCGAGGGTTGCTATGATGGTATGTTTTGTGAATGTGCTTCTTTAACTAGCACCCCAGAACTTCCCGCAACACAACTTGTAAATTATTGTTATTCCGGAATGTTTATCGGTTGTTATTCTTTAAAAATTAGGCAGCAAGAAACAAAAACTGGAGATGAAGGTTTTATTTTTACTTGTCCAAGCCAGTCTGACCTTGACGGCCCTGTCGAATATATGTTTGTTGACACTGATAGCTCATTCACAAACGACCCAGTGACAGGTTTCTCCTACTATTGATATACAGAATAAGAGCTAATGCTCTTTTTCTTTTTTATTACTAAAGATATATTTACTTATATAATATGAAAACCATATTTATTTTTATGGTTACAACCGCACGAACGTAGGGTTTTAAACTTACAGCAATGTAATACCCACTAGGCGAGTCATGAAAGGATATTAATCATGTTTGCAATATTTACAACAGGTGGCAAACAATATAAAGTACAAGTTAATGACGTTATTTACGTTGAAAAACTTGAAGCAAAAGTTAAAGACAAAATAACTTTTGATAAAGTTTTAATGGTTGATGATAAGATTGGAAAACCATTATTAGCTAGTGCTAAAGTTGTTTGTGAAGTTTCAAAACAAGGTAAACAAAAGAAAATAGTTAACATTAAACACTTGCCACAAAAACACCACACACATAAAACAGGACATAGACAACCTTATACACAATTGGTTGTAAAGGAGATAGTAGCTTAATGATTAAAGTTGTTTATACAAGTACAACCCTAGAAGTATCAGGACATGCTAACTATGACAAAAAAGGAAAAGATCTTGTCTGTGCAGCAGTCTCAGCTATAGTTCAAACATCAGCTAGTTGGTTTAAAAAATCTGAACTTAAAGTTAAAAGAACAAAAACAAGTATTAAATATGTTCTTAAACCAACAGCAGATAATAAAACTAAACTACAACTAGTTGTTAAACAACTAAAAGCACTAGAAGGAAAGTATAA
Organism: Mycoplasmoidaceae bacterium; assembly: GCA_045641165.1. Lineage (GTDB taxonomy): Bacteria > Bacillota_I > Bacilli_A > Mycoplasmatales > Mycoplasmoidaceae > Hennigella. The sequence goes on along the minus strand of JAZUGL010000006.1, from coordinate 73,277 downwards.
AAAACACATTACTATTTCAAAGGAGAAATAAGATGAGAAAAATATTTATAGATTTACAATTCTTTGCATCTAAAAAAGGAGTAGGTTCTACTAAAAACGGTAGAGACTCTAACCCTAAGATGTTAGGAGCTAAAAAAGCTGATGGTCAAGCAGTTAAAGTTGGCGAAATTATCTATCGTCAAAGAGGAACAAGAGTTTATCCTGGTAAAAATGTAATTATGGGAAAAGATCATACATTACATGCCCAAAAATCAGGTATTGTTAAATACACAAGATTTGGTGACAACAAAACAAGAGCAAGTGTTGTGACAAAATAAAAATGACTAGACAACCTAGTCATTTTTTTATGGTGCCGAAGATCGGAATCGAACCAACAACCTACTGATTACAAGTCAGTTGCTCTGCCTGTTGAGCTACTTCGGCATTTATAACTTTTTCTATTATATATTAAAAAGGAATTATTACATTTTTATGTATAATACTTATGCCTTATATATTTAACTAAGAAATAATATATTTATATATTACAAATATATAGAGCCTCTATGCTGCGAGTCAATGCAGCAAATATCCCAAGGAGAACTTAAATAAATGACTAATTATGAAATCATGTTAGTTGTTGATGGTACTATGGCCCAAAAAGATGCCGATGCTATCTCAACAAACATGCAAAAGATTTTGAAGCAAGCCAAAGATCTTAAAGAAACCAAGATGGGTTTAACTAAGATGGCTTATAAAATTGGTAAATGCTCACAAGCATATTACTACATTTTAAATTTTGCTTCAGAAAATACAGCTACTATTAAAGAATTTAATAGATTAGCTTTAATTAATAAAGCAATCTTAAGACATCTAATCATTAATGTTGAACACAACTATGGTTATCGTGCAACATTAAATGCTAAGAAAGTTGAAAGAAGCAAGACTAAAACTAAACTTTATGAAGAAAGAAAGAAAAAGATTGAAGAAGTTATAGCTGCTAAAAAAGCTTTAGAAAAAGTAGAAGCACCAGTTGAAGCAAAGAAGGAAACTAAAGATGAATAAGGTATTTATTGTTGGTAATATTGCCAAAGATCCACTTGTTAAAACAACTTCAACAGGTAAAACAGTAGTTAACTTCTCAGTTGCTTGTAATGATCGTGTACAAGGAAAAGAAATTTCTAATTTCTTTAACTGTGTAGCTTGAAATAGCCAAGCAAACTACATTGGAAGTTATGTTAAAAAAGGTGACACAGTAGCTATTGATGGTAAATTAAACAAAAGAAGTTATGTAAACAAAGAAGGAAAAAACATCTTTGTTACAGAAATCATGGTTGATAGCATCAAAACTATTGTTAAAAGAAATAAAACACAAGCTAGTGAAGAAGCTTTAGTATCAGTTAATGAAAACTTTAGCAACAATGTTGTTAGCCAAGAAGCAGACTTTGCTGCTCCAGCTGAAGCTAAACCAGCTAGTGATGGTTTAAATGAACTAGAATGAATCAACGAAGAGGAAGGAAAATAGTTTATGGAAAAAAGAGTAAGAAAAAATAAACGTAGAATGCTAAAGAAAAAACCTTGCTATCTTTGTTCAAGGGGAATCTACTATGTAGACTATAAAGATGTGGAACTATTAAAACACTATCTTTCGCCTTCATGTAAGATTGTCCCAAGAAGAGTAAGTGGGTTATGCCAAAAGCATCAAAGAATGGTAGCTAATGCTATTAAAAGAGCAAGAATTGTAGCACTATTACCATTTGTAAAGGAATACGAGTAATAAAATGCAAGTAATCTTATTAGAAGATGTAAAAAATGTTGGTAAGAAACACGATAGCGTTGAAGTAAAAAACGGTTATGGTAATTTCTTAGTTGCATCTGGTAAAGCTGTCTTAGCAAGTAACAAAGCACAAGCTATTGTTAACAAACAAAAAGCTGATGCTTTAGCTAAATACAACTTAGATGTGTCTAAAGCAAACCAAATTAAGAACCAAATTGAAAAACTAAAATTAATCTTTAGTCTTAGGACTAATAATGGTCAAGCCTTTGGTTCCATCTCTAATAAGCAAGTACTTGAAGAACTAGCTAAAAATAATCTAAAAATTGATAAGTTTATGTTAACTGAAAATAAGAATTATGGTTTAGGATTTCATCAAATTGGAATTAAGCTTCATAAAGATGTAATTGCTAAGCTAACAATTCAGGTAGAAGGAGAATAATATGGCAATAAAACAAGAATCTATTGATCAATACATTGTTGATTGTGAATCAGAAATTCTAAATGCAATCATTGCAACACCATTTGTTGTAGATGAATGTGTTTTATATCTTGATACAGATGATTTTGCTGATGCAAAAAATAGAGTAATCTTTGCTGTTATCAAAGAACTTCATAGCTCTGCTAAACCAGTTAACAAAAATGTTATTCTCGACTTCATGGCTAACAACGAAGCTTACCAATTTGAAGGTTGAAGACAATACTTTGAAGAAATTGCTTCAGCTTATAGTAATGATGAAGATTTAAAAACAAACCTTGAAATAGTTAAAAATGCTTCTATTAAGCGTAGCTTAGACAGATTTGCTAAAGAAGTAATTGACACTAAGATTGACTTTGCTAAATACAATAACCAAGTATTTGAATTGCAAAACAAATTCTTAGAAATTGTTAACTCTAAGAAAACATCTCACTTAATTGCAATGCAAGATGTTGCAAGAGGTTATAGAGATGCTATTCAAAAACTAAGAGAAAGAAAACAAGATATTACTGGAACTGAAATAGGTTTTAGATTAATTGATCAAACAACTAACGGCTTCCAACCTGGTGATTTAATCATTTTAGCCGCTAGACCTGGTGTAGGTAAAACCGCACTAGCTTTAAACTTTGCAATGCAAGCTGCTAAGAAAATTAAAGCTGCCGGAAACGCAGACAAAGAAAAGATTGTTATCTTCTCTCTTGAAATGGGTAAAGACCAATTATGTCAAAGATTTGTTTCTATGGAAACAAACTATCCATCTAACATCTTAAGATCAGGTAGACTTGATGAAATGCAATGAGATAATGTTAAGATGCAACTTGAAGAGTTAGAAACACTTCCTATTTTAATTGATGATAACTCTGATGTATCAATTGTTGATATTCAATCAAAACTAAAGCAAATTAAAAACAAATTTGGTATTAAGTTAGTAATTATTGACTACTTGCAATTACTAAAAGGACCAAGAGTTAAAGGCCAACAAATTAATAGACAACAAGAAGTTTCTACTATTTCAAGAATGCTTAAGATTCTTGCAAGAAACATTGGAGCTCCTATTATTGCCTTAGCCCAATTATCAAGAGATATTGAAAAAAGACCAAACAAGAAACCAATTCTTTCTGACCTAAGAGAATCTGGTTCATTGGAACAAGATGCTGACTTAGTAACATTCTTATATAAATACAATGATCCATCTGAAAAAGAAGATGAAGAAGGTTTAAAACCGGCAGGACCTAGACCAGTGGTTGAACAATACCAAGTGGATTTTATTATTGCTAAGCACAGAAATGGTGAAGTTAGAACAATTCCATTAATTATGCATACTAAATATGGTAAGTTCATTGAATTTGATCCAAGGAGAGAAAGATAATGAGAATTAAAAATAAAGCTTTGCTTTCATTAGCTAGTGGTGCAACACTACTTGCTCCATTATCTTTAACAAGCTGTGGTCAAGTTTGAGGATATTTAAATCCTATATCTTGTGGTTCATCTGTTGCAGGAGATGTTAATGATCCATTTACTAATTTTAGAGGAGATAAAGTTGGTGATTTATTAGATGCAAATGGTCAACCAATCCAAAACTATTTACAATCTAATTTCATAATTAACCAAGCAAAATCTACAATGTATGCTTATTCTTCTCCTGTTACTAAATGATTCCAAACAAAAGAAGAAGCAGAAGATCAAGATGAAAAAAATAGATATGTTTTAGATACAAAAGATTGGCAACACTTGGATGATGGTTGAAAAACTCAAACTGATGATTTTTCATCTTCTGTTACACTTTACAATGACAAAAGAACAGATGTTGAAAAAGACGACCGTATTAGACATGTTTTCAATAATAATGAAAACATTAATCAATTAATTAATTTAAGTTTAACTCCTACAATTGCAACAGCTATTCAATCATTTATTGCTGGTGCATTGCAATATCAAGGTACACAAATTGCTGATAAGACACTTTCGCCAGAAGGTGATATGTATGCTGCTTGAGGTTTGCAAGCACAGGCTTTTGGTGACAATACTCAATTGTCTATTGATGCTGGAGTCAAAAGAAACTTTTATGAATTTGTATTTGCTAATGCAAATATGCATGCTGCAGGTAAAACAGCTGCATTCATGAGACCAACTTCCATTAACTTCACTTATGATTCTAGCTTTTTCCCATTCCCAACTTATACATTTGATGCTGGCAAAAAACATATTTCTCTAAGAACAAAGCAATTCCTTTTAGGAAAAGGCGAAGGAGAAAAAGCAATTACGGAGGCAACAAAGTTTTGCGAACAATGAAAAGAAGAAGGAAAAATTGATTCTTACTATACAGATGTAAGAAAGAATCAAACAGTTTCTATTCCTTATGTTAAAAAGAATGCAGAAGGTAAATCTGTTTGAGAAGTTGAAACTGGTTCTTGCAACCAATATCTATTTAGTTGTGTTCCAATTATTGTTCATGTTAATGACTTTGGCCTAGAATGAGTTAATCCACAAAAGAACGATTCCTTCCTTCCTTCAGAATACTTTGTCAAAGACGAAGAAATTGTAACTAATGCAGTTGGTAATGCATGATCGCACTTAAGTGATTATGTGCCAGGTTCTGATTGTAAACCACACTACCTTTCATATACATTTAATGCAAATAATGATGCAACTTCTAAAATTAAATTTGATGTTAAAAAAACATCAGAAGGCAATTGAGATGATAGATTAATTACTTCAAAAATCGATGGTAATACATTCATTGTTTTAGCTGACTATGTTGTTAATGAATATGATGATCCAGCATTTATCAGCAAATATGAAGAAGAATTTCAACAAAAAGGTGAAACACTTCCCGAAGAATTAAAAGAACCAGCATTAGCTAATGCTAATGCAGTAGCATTAAATGGTATAACTAACATCTTCCCCGCTTATTTACTTGGAGATGAAAATGGCACATGATTTAAAAAAGCTAATAATGATGGTGGCGAAGACAACCGTTCAGCTTACATTATTGATAACAATAGTGTTAATAGAAGCAAAACCGCTTTAAGTAAACTTATTACCTTTAATAGTGAAGATGGACGTAAACCACATGCTAGTGCAATAAGTCAAGACGGTAAAAACTTACTAGCCTTCTTAACTTATATGTTTGGTAAGATGGTTGGCACAGATGCAACTATAGATATGAGTTTCATATCTCCAACTACATTCCCTGAATAAAATGAATTGACAAGAATTTATTGAACAAGAAAGAAAACAAATTTATTTTAGACAACTAGAAGATTTTATTGATAAACAAGCAAGGATTTATACCATTTATCCTAATAAGGATAAAATCTTTGCTTGTTTTAATTACTTTAAACCTGAAGATACAAAAGTAGTAATAGTTGGGCAAGACCCATATTACACTCCAGGGTTTGCAAATGGTTTAGCTTTTGCTGTTAACCAAGGAATTAATTTACCTAAATCCCTAATAAATATCTTTAAAGAATTGGAAGATGATCTAGGAATTAAAAAAACTAATGGAGATTTAATTAGTTGGGCTAAACAAGGTGTGTTATTACTCAATAGAGTAATGACTGTTAATGAAGGATTACCTAATAGTCATAAAAATAAAGGTTGAGAAACATTCACAACCAATGTTATTAAATTTTTAAATGACAACTATCAACATCTAGTTTTTGTTTTATGAGGAAATAACGCGCAGGAGTTAATTCCTTATATAGATATAAATAAACATTTAATAGTTAAATCATCGCATCCTTCGCCTCTTGGCTACTATAAAAGCTTCAAAGGATCTAAACCTTTTAGTAAGATTAATAATTATCTTATTAAGTTCAATAAAAAGCCCATAAATTGGTAATTATTGCTTTATATATACAAAAAAGATATATTATTTATATATAAGAGGTAAGCAAAATGAAAAAAACTAAACTTTTGCCGTTAGTTGGTATTGGTGCTGTTTGTACTACAATAACACCACTTGCTATTTTAACTGGCTGCAATAATAATAATAATAATGGCTATGTTAATGCACTAAGCCGTTATTTACCTAAAGGTATTGAACAACATGAGTATGTTTCTCCAATGACTTCTGAAGAAGCAACCCAAGAGTATGGAAAAGTTTTGGTAGGAACACAAGAAAAACCAGGAAACCCAAATCTTTTTAAAGAAGATTTTTATTGATATGTTTCAAATGAACTTAGAAGTTTACAAGAATATGCTGTGGAATTAGCAAAAGCTGACACTCCAGTATACAAGGAAAGAATTTATTCTCAAATTGTTAACAAACTTACAAGAGATGGATATTACATCACTGTCGAAGCAGCTAAACGTTCAGTTTTTACAAAAATTGGTAGAACACACGATATAAAAATAACTGATGTTTCTGCAGAATGACCTAAACCTGTGGGAACAACAGTTAACGCAGTTAAAATTTCATTTAAGCTTGAATATAAATACTTTTATGAAGATCATGCTGTTTCTGGACTTAGTTCGATTACTGATACTGAAGAAATGGTAGGAACTACAGAATTTTATCAAGTTCCTTACTTGCTAATATTTAACCCAACAAATAGATTATGAGCTATTACCCCTAATACTGACATAATGTGAGACCCAAGCTATTATGGTTCAAACTCATGGCATATTTCTTACAACGCACATATTACTGATATTGAAAAAGCAACTGGCACATCCAGAGGAGACTATGAAATAGTCACTACAAGAGATGATGATTTTTATTGAAACGAACTTGAAATACCAAATCCATATAGTGAGGATGTTTTGAGAACTTGCATGGAAGAAGACTCATCATGCTATTCTTGATATATGTGAAATGTTCCAGGCAAAGACGGCAAATAATATTAAGGAGCACTTATGAAAATTAACAAATTTATACCTACATTGTTTATTGGCACTTTAGCAACTTCTATTGCACCACTTGCATTAACATCATGTGGCAAAGAAATTGCTCTTAGAAATATCCCTCTAAATATGGATACACCTGAATTTACTGCTTTTTCTGGTGAACTTACATCTAAAGACAAAGTAATTGAAGAATATAAAAAATTTGCTGAAACACGCCCGAATGATTTTTATGAAGATATGGCATGGGGAACATACCAAAATTGGATGAGTTTCTTTAACTGAAGCAATGTTGATAAACAAGTTGCTTTATATGACCCAGGAGAGGGTGGCGAATGAGAATGACACCCATTTAAGTATTACAGTGAATTAAAATCACTTGAATTTGGTATGACAAGTCCAACCTTTGGAACTATTAAAATTCGTCCTCCTGCTCATCCTGAAACCGAAGCTGAAACTTTTGCAACGGCTTCCTTTAAAATGAGAACAAGACTAAGTGCGACTGTTACAACTAAAATTTGAGACGATGCAGCAAAAGAAACAAAACATGAAATCTTTTTTGATTGCACAACTGATATCAAGAATATATTAATGCATGCATATTATGCACAAAGAAATGACAAGACACTTGTTGGGGTTTCACATGAATATCACCCAGATGCCTACTTAAGTTCATGGATAATTACTCCCCACACAGACTCACGCACTCAATATCAATATCAATATGATCTTCAAGATTGATCAATTGGATACAATGCTCGCATGACAGATAAAATCACTAGAGTATATGATGATCATACAGATGAATATACAGATGGTGGAACATTCACTGGCGTTGTTAATACACCAAGCTTAATGGATACAATTTGTTCATATAAATCATATGATTGAACTGCTATAGTTGATCACTACACAAGATGGGATGAAAATCACTATTTAGTTCAAAATTTTGATCCTTCAACTGGCTGAAATGCTTGGTTTAATCAAAGTCCTGAAGCATACATAGCTAATGCTATCATTCCCGACATTTTTACTCATTACTTCCCACGAGGCTTTAAACCTACAGAAGATGATGAAAATGGTTATATGGAAACTTCTGAAAGCCCATCCGCACCATTTCAATATCAAACTGATTTTGATTATGCTAACCTTAGTGGATGAACTTACCAATTAAGAGCACCAGAAGGCCAAGTACAAAGAATCACAATGGATCATTATGACTATAAATTAGGTTACATGAGTGATGATGCCAATGGATTTGTGCCAATTCCTGACGAAGACGAAGACAAAACCATCGAACTATCTGAACTTGGTGATGCTACTGAAATAAAACATTATCACCCCGCAGATGCTAGTAATCTTATTACTATAGAAATCCCGGTTACAGGAAAAGGTCTTAAAACTTACAATGTAAGTTCTAAAATTAATTTGCCTTTGCCTATCAAAGTTAATAATGCAAGTAACTATATTTTAGATAAAGATGTTAAAACTGGTGATGAATCTTACATTATGAGTGATTTATTATTTGAATTACCGACAACTTTCGAAGGAGAGGACAAAGAAAATTACCCATCAGCAGTTCAATTTGATATTGCATATAATGATGGTAGTTCAGACTTAAAACATATATTAACTAATGTAATTATTTCTAAGACAAATAACGTCTTTACAATTCAAAAGAATGCAAAAAAATAAAGAGGCAACGCCTCTTTTTTTATGCGAACTTGTTAAATCATTCAACAACGTAAGTTTCGTTAATCTCAGGATTTAGTTCTTCACGGTTTGGATATCTAACATATTGTCCTTCGAATTTAGGTTTATCAACTTTAACAAATTCTAATGGTTTAGCTAATTCTGTATCTTTAACAAGTGGTAAAGCCTTAGATTTTTCCTTAACAGTTATCTTATCACCTATTTTACATATAGTAGATGGAATAGAACATTTCTTACCATTTAATAATATATGACCATGGTTAACAAGTTGTCTGCTTCCTCTTCTTGTTGGAGCAAAGCCCATTCTAAAGACTAGATTATCTAATCTAGATTCTAGAACAATTAACAAGTTCATAGCATTAGATCCTTTCATTCTCTTAGCTATTTTAAATAATCTTCTAAATTGTGTATCATTCATGCCATACATGAATTGAAGTTTTTGTTTTTCTTGTAATTGTTCAGCATAACCAGACAATTTTCTTTTATTTGCGCCATGAGCTCCTGGGGCATATGTTCTTTTTTTGCCTTTAGAAAATTCTTTGTTATTTTCTAACAAAGAGAAGCCGTAGCGTCTTGATTTACGATTAATACTTCCTGTATATCTTGACATATCTTTTATCTATTATACATATTATTTGGCTTTAGGCATAGATATCTTCATGCTTTTTTCTATTTATGATCTTATTATCAAAAACAGTCAAGAAGATGGCAGCTACACATGTTACTTGTTGGCACACACATATACTTAATGTTCTAACCCATACATATTGGAATTGCATTAAATCATTTACAAATGATTGGCTAATGACAAATAAGCAGAAATCAGCTAAGAAAACAATCATATAAAGAACAATAACTGGTTTATTATTCTTCAATTCTAGCTTTATGTTTTTATAGAATTGGATAACTAGTTCCATAAAAGCACCCACAAACACTGCTGCAAAGCACATTTCCATAACTGTAGTAAGCATTTCAGCAATAACATTGTTGGTACTAACATATATATCTACTGGTAAAACTAACCAAATAAAAAATGGTAAAAGTAAAAGTGGTGTAGTGCTGAAGATACGAATTATTGATTTAGCATCACTTTCTACTAGATTGATGCTAAATGCATCAATTTTCTTTCATGTAACAACTAAACAGAAACAGCAAACGATAAATAATAAAGATAAGAAAACCATAAAGTCATTATGGGTATATGTTATTGAACCTGAACCACTTTCTTGGATAAAGAATGTATCATACTTAATAAAGTTAGATGCACATATGATGGCAACTAATCCTAAAAGAGTCAAACAAGAACCAATAAATATACCATAAGTGTTTCACCTAGGGTCTCTTTTAAAGTTAATAACTTCAACTATTACTCAAATTACTTCAGTAAAGATCAAAGCACTACCAGCAATAATAAAGATTACTGCTAATCATTTAGCAGCTTGCTTTAGCATTTCATTCCAATCTAGTGTTTCTTGTCCAACTACAGCTTTATGCAAGAATATACAATCTACTATAAAATAAACAGCAAATATAGCTACTGCTATAGTAGATATAGTTCGACAAGCAATTCTAATTCTTTGCTCTATAGGTGCTTTTACTTTTTCTTGTTTCATCTTAAATCTTTAATGCTTTTGCTACTTTTTCAATATCATCAGTAACAATTTCTCCATGGGCTAAATTAAAACCTTGGTTCTTATAGTATTTAGGGATAACATGCAAATGAACATGTAAAATTGCTTGCCCAGCTATTTTACCTTGATTAGATAAATAGTTAAAACCTCATGGTTTATATTTAGATTTAACTATCTTATCTGTCACTTCTTTACTTAAATCTACCATATCTTTTAATACATCAGTAGGAGTTGCTTGTCAATCAGGATAGTGTTTTTTAGAAACAATTACTGTATGACCATTAGCTAGTGGTGTGATATCTAAAAATGCTAAAGCATTTTTATTTTCTGCTACCTTTCTACAAGGTAGTTTTCCAGCAACAATATCACAAAACACGCAACTCATAACTATCTTCTAATAAATCTTAAAGCAAATAAAATAACAAGAATTAATACATTAACTAGATCAGTTAGTAATCTAAAACCTGTATATCAAACAACTGCTGGAGCAGTAGTTTCTGAACCAGTATAGTTATAGAATTCAGATAATCCCATGATTGCTCTTATATCAAGAATGATATAAAAGAAAGTAACCAAAGTCATAAATGCTAATGCCATTCATGTAATAGCATCAGCTGTTAAATCAAAACCTTTGCCTGGGTTTGCTGTAAAAGCAAAGACAAGCATAGTAATTAAAAAGGCAAAGAATAGTGCCATCATAATAACTGAGGCAACACCAACTATCTTAGCATATGTGATAATACCTTTTAAACTAATTACTTTAGCAATCAAAGCAATTAATAAGAAGATTAAACCAGTAACAGCAAAGCAAATACATAAAAATGGATAACTATCTTCACCCAAACCAAATCATAAGAAGTTAAAAGCAGCACCAAAAGATATTGACATTGTCAATATATAGATGCTATAAACTAGAAAGGTTAAACCAGGTGCTTTGCCTTTTCATAAGATCTTTGCTCATAAAGCACTAATAGCCATACTAACAATTAAAAAACCAAAGATTAAACCCATTACTAGACCAAATTGGTTTTGGACATTAGCAAAACTAAAAGCTCAAGCAAATAATTCACTTAATAAACAAATAATAATAAAACCAATACCAGAGATTAACATTGACTTAGTTAATAAAGAAATTTGGTTCTTATTAAATTGCTTTTGTGTTGATTGGTGATCAACATAAGTGCTTGAATTAATATTGATTGTTTCCATAATGCGTTAATTATACTATGTATAATTAATTTTATATAATTGAGTAGTAAAAATATGGCTATTAGATTAGATAAATTTTTAACAAAGACTAATTCTCAATATTCAAGAAACAAAATTGCTAGTTTTATTAAAGCTGGTTGTGTTAAAGTTAATGGTAATGTTATTACTGAACCAGCTTTTAATGTTGATGAAAAAGACAAGATTGCTCTTGAAGTTAAACAGGAGTTTAACTATGTTTCAAGAGCTGCAATCAAACTATTAACAGGTTTAAAACATTTTGATATAAATTTAAAAGATAAAGTTTGCTTAGATATAGGCTGTTCTACTGGCGGTTTTAGCCAAGTTATGCTTCAATCTGGTGCAAGATTTGTTTATGCAGTTGATGTAGGTACAGACCAATTTGATAAAACATTAAAAAATACATATTCATCAACTTTAAAGTTGATGGAGCAAACAAACTTTTGCCATATGCAACCAAACCAATTTGATCAAAAGATTGATTTTATTGCTTGTGATGTTAGTTTTATTTCATCTACTAAAATCTTAGATAGAATTAACTTCTTATTTAACTATCCATTGGAAATTATTTTGTTAATTAAACCCCAATTTGAATTAACAAAAGAAATTCTTGATAAATGTCAAGGCTCAGTTCCTGATAAATATCATAAACAAGCAATTAATAGCGTAATTAGACATGCCAATAAACTTCATTGGTTAGCAAGTGAAGTTATTGCTTCACCTATTTTAGGAGCTAAAGGATACAATAGAGAATTTATTGTATATTTAAGGAAACAATAATGAATAAGCTTATTTTCCATTTAGATTTAGATGCCTTCTTTGCTAGTTGTGAAGAAGCGGTAAACCCCAAGCTTAGAAATAAACCAATCATTGTTAGTGGTAGAAATAAAAGATCAGTTGTTTCAACAGCTAACTATAAAGCAAGAAAATTTGGTGTTAAAGCAGCTATGCCAGTGTGATATGCTCACCAATTATGCCCGCAAGCAACAATAGTTAATGGACATTATCAACTTTATGAACAAAAAAGCAGAGAGTTTTTTGATTTTATCAAAAAACATTTTAGTAACATTTGTCAAGAAATGTCTATTGATGAATGTTGAATAGACGTTACACAAACTGTAAAAAGATATGGTAGTCCAATCAAATTAGCTAGAAAAATACAAAATGATGTTTATAAATACTTAAAACTACCAGTTTCTATTGGTATTAGTTGAAATAAATTCTTAGCCAAAATGGCAACAGATTTGCACAAACCAAGAGGAATAACTTCTATCTTAAATCAAAATGATTTAAAGAAATTAATTTGACCATTGCCTATAGAAGAAATGTTCTTTGTTGGTCCAGCTAATGCTAAGAAAATGAAAAGTATTGGCATAAATACTATTGGTGATTTAGCTAAATATGATGACATTAAACATCTTGAATGGTTATTAGGTAGTTATTGATATGACATAAAAGAAAATGCCTTAGGCAATGGTTCTGATTTTGTTGATGTTAGTCAAAATGATCCCAAATCATTATCTGTCAGTCACACTTTATTAGATCCTTCAACTGATCCAATAGAAATTGAAACAACCTTTAAATACATTGCTGAAGAACTTGCAGATAAAGTTGCAAGTTATGAAATGGCAGGTTCAGTAGTAAGTGTTATTTATAAATATGATATTTATAAACAATACACAAAAAGTGAATCACAAAATAAACTCATTTATCGTTTTGAAGATCTTTATAACATTGCTACAAGACTATTTTCGCAAATCTACAACGGCAATAAACCAATTAGATTAGTTGGTATAGGATTAGCTAAACTGCAAAAGATTGATAAGTCATCTAATAAAGACAAGATTATTAATAAAAGAAAAACAAAACTAGAAAAAATAGTTGAAGAAGTCAACCAAAAACTTGGTGTAGATATTGTTACTTTAGCTAAAAATAAATTAAAATAGTTTAGCCAAATTTATTTTTTTATGACTAGTTCTATATGGGAGCTACCCCATATAGGGGTAGATAATTTAATGGACAAATTTGAAAAATTTACCTCATATAATCAAATTACAAAAGAATTTGATGTTTTAGTTATGAATAAAACCCAAATAAATCAATTAGATAACAATAAACGTTTCTTAGTTCTTGATCCTAAAAAGACTAAGCCTGTTTTAATTAAAACAAACCCAAAATCTAAACAACCTAGTTTAAGACAATTAATATTGGATATGTCAGCTAGACTTGATAGATTAGAACAAATGGTTATCCAAGACCACAACCTATTAATTAAGTTAATTAAACTTAATAATTTAAGGACTGAATAGTCTACTTTTTATCCAACCATCTTGCTTGGAACAACTATCTTATCAAATTCAGCTTCAGATAGATAACCAAGTTTTTTAGCAGCTTCTTTTAATGTGATTGATTCTTTTTGCGCTAATTTAGAGATATCAGCAGCTTTTTCATAACCAATCTTAACATTTAAAGCAGTAACAAGCATTAAATCACGATATAAGTTGTATTCAATTTTCTTTTTGTTAGGTTTAATACCAACTACACATTTTCTTGTAAATGAATCCATACCATCTGCAAGCAAATGAATAGATTGATTTATAGAATAAATCATCATTGGCATAAATGTATTTAATTGGTAGTTACCCATTGCATCACCTAATGTAACACAAGTATCATTACCAATTACTCTAATACATAGCATCATCATTGCTTCACATTGTGTAGGGTTTACTTTTCCTGGCATAATTGAACTTCCTGGTTCATTACTTGGAATAATTATTTCTCCTATACCACAGTTTGGACCTGAAGCTAAGAATCTTACGTCGTTTGCAATCTTAATTAAGCTTTCAGCTAATGTTTTTAAAGCTGCATGGTAATGAGATAAAGAATCTTTTGAGCTTAAACCTTGGAATTTGTTAGCTAAAGGACTAAATTTAATTCCAATCATCTTTGATAATTCAGCACATACTGCTTTATCAAAACCTTTTGGTGTATTTAAACCAGTACCAACAGCTGTACCACCAATACATAGTTTATTAACATATTTAGCTGCATCTTTAATCATGTCTCTAGAGTTTTCAAGCATAGCTACTCAAGCAGAGATTTCTTGTCCCAATCTTACTGGTGTAGCATCTTGTAAGTGGGTTCTACCCACTTTAATGATGTTTCAGTTCTTTCTAACCAACTTCTTTAGTTCCTTAATTAAAGTATCTAAATTAGGTAACAGTTTTTCTTTAGTTAAAGTAGCTACAACTAAATGCATAGCTGTCGGGAATACGTCATTACTTGATTGAGACATATTAACATGATCATTAGGGTGAATGAATTTGTCTTTTCTTGCTAAAGCATTAGCACGATAAGCAACAACTTCATTAACATTCATGTTTGTTTGTGTACCACTGCCTGTTTGTCAAATAGATAGAGGGAAGTTATCATCTAATTTACCAGCTAATACTTCATTACATACTTTAACAATAGCTTTAGCCTTAATTGGATCAAGCTTTTTTGCTTTAGCATTAGCAATCGCACAAGCTTTCTTAATATAAGTAATACACTTAATTAATTGCTTAGGCATTTTTTCATCAGAGATAGTAAAGTTTTGTTTACTTCTTTGTGTTTGTGCACCTCAATATACATTTGCAGGAACAGCTATGGTGCCTAGCGTATCCTTCATCATTTTCATTTTCATAGTGTTTTAATTATAAAATAATTAAAATGACTTTATAATATTTCTAATTTTTAGAAAAAATGAGTAATGCTTTTGATACAAATCAACTAATTGCTATTTGCTTGAACTTAAGTGTTTTATTAGTATCACTTGTTGTTTCTGGTATATTAATTTTCAAAATCAAGTTTGATGATAAAAACTATAAGTTGCTTTTTATCATTTATACACTTTATTGAATTGCTCCTATGCTTTTGAGAGAATACACCTCACAAATGCATATGGCAATGGAAGGAACAACTCAAGGCACATGATTGAATGGTTTGCTTTGAGTGCCAGTTACTGTTTATGGAATTATTGGTTTATTTTGAAAACCATTAAATGATTTACTAAGTCATAGACTTAAATCAAGAAAGAATGTAATTTATATTTCTTTAGGTATTCAATTGTTAGGAGCAATTCCTATGGTAGTTTATCCATGTTTTGTAACCAATGTTATTCAATCAATTACAGTGGGTATAGGCGCTAGTGGTATTGCTGTATTTAACTTAATGTTTAATGAACAATATGCAAAGAAAAAAGTCTTTGTTACTGTTTCATTATTATCATTACCACCACTAATAGCTGAATTTATTTCATCAGTATTACAATGCTGTGTAACAAGCTTCTTGCCTGTTAAACCTGATACACCCACTCCTGAGTATTGACAACAATATATAGATATTGTTAAATACATGTGAGTAATAGGAATCATTTGTATTGTTGCCACAATTATTACTGCTTTATTCATCAAAGAAAAGACAGCACTACTATACAAGGATAACCAATATAAAGAACCAGTTAGAAACAAATGAGACGGTTGAGTTGTTGCCTTACTAATTCTAGCTGCAGCCATAACTTCATTTATTAAATTTACTACATCAGGTGGTACAGCAATTACTGAATTAAATTACATTGCTAAACACCAAGGTGTTTCAACTAATGGCTATGAAGGATACTTATCAGTAATATTTACTGTAGGGCAAATGGCTGCTAATATTCTTTGTGGATTCTATCTAGTTAAAAAGATGAATAAATTAGCCATCTTTTCTATTGCTTCTGGTTTATGAATAGTTTATGCTGTTTGTCAAGCATCTGTTTTAAATGTATATGCAAGATTGCCATTAAACATCATTAATGGTTTTGCCTTTGGTATCACATACAACTTAATAGTTGGTATGGTAATGAATAAGTTCTTTGCTAAGACAAACAAGATTACACCAGTAACAACTTATAACCTTGGTTTATCTATTGGAATATGCTCAAGTCAGTTCTTTAATACATTTATGAAACAAAATGTGTTTGCTGGTGGCGAATTACAATGAGATGAATTTGTTAAAGTTAATTGAATTGTAATTATTTGTGTTATTGCTACGATGGTTTTGATGTGAACAATGTTTACTAGTGCCTTTTTCATTCAAAAAAAACACCCACCAAAACGTATCAGAGTTAACAGGGTAAAAAACCAACAAGATATGGACGATTAATCAATGTATAGTAATACATTGGTTTTTTATTAAAATTAAGTAATTTTAATAACATATTTATAATAATATAAATAGCCATGGAATTAGCCCAAATTACAGCCATAATTATTAATGTTTTAATTCTGTCTTTAACTGTTGGCGGAACAGGCATTTTAATTAAGAAATTGAAACTAGCTTCTAGAAATGAAGTTTTGTTGTTCATTTTATTTATTTTTTATTGAATGGCACCACTATTTTGTCGCGAATATACAGGTCAGATGCATATTGCCATCAACAACGCTGAATATGGCGGAGATCGAGGAATATGATTTTGACTTCCTTTAACTATTTATGGTCTTGCTGGTTTACTTTATCGACCACTAACAGATGTTTTAAGTTACAAAACTAAATCAAGAAAGAATGTTATTTATATTTCTTTAGCAATTCAGTTTGCAACATTACTACCAATGTTTTTAGCTCCTAATAATGTTACTAACATTATTCAATCTATCGGTACAGGTGTAGGTGCATCTATTATTGGTATTTTCAACTTAATGTTTGTTGAAAAAGACAGATCTGCCAAAATCTTTAAACTAGTTTCAATTGTTGCTATTCCACCAGCAATAGCTGAAATAGTTACAAGCTGTGGTCAATCTATTGCTTGTAGTTTTTTACCAGATATGTATGAAGTGTTTATTGATCCAACACTTTATATAGATGTTATGAAATATCTATGAATTTGTGCAGTAGTTGCTATCATGATATCTTTCTTTATTGTTATTCTTATTAAAGAAAACAAACAACAATTGTTTAAAAGTTTCCATTTTAGGGAAACAGTTAAAACAAAACATGATTGATCAGTTGTTGTTTTAGTTGGTTTAGCAGCTATTTGTTTGGGTTTTGCTAGATGAATTACTTCTGGACCTACTTCTATTACTCAATTAGTCTTTTTGGCTGAAATAGGGACTATTCCACCAAACTTAATTAATCCTCAACCTTATCCAATTAAATACTTTGAAGGATATTTCTCTTTAATGTATGCTGTCGGGCAACTTGCTGGTACAGCAATAGTTGCTGCTGCTTTATCAAAAAAACAAAAGACAGCTAAGTGAGTAATTGTTTTAAGTGGATGCTTAATTTGATGTTTAAATCTTAGTCTAAACACAATTGAAAGCGAATACTTCCTAAATGCTCCATTCTATTTTGCAACAAACTTATTAAATGGTTTAGCCTTTGGTTTAATTCTTCCAGTATTAATTGGTACTATGGTTACAAAGCATTTCTTTAAAACAAATATTATTACACCTGTAGGTGTATTTAATACATGTTTGGCTGCAGGAGTAACCCTTGGTTCTGCTTTCAACAATATTTATAAAGGACCAATCTTTGATATTTGAACTGGATGAGATATCCATTTATATGCCCAAACAAATCACTTAATTAATATGTCTACATTCTTTGTCGTAGCAGCTATGGCAATTATCTTTATTGCTGCTTATGCAATTCATACTAAACATCCACCAAAAAGTCAAAAAGTAGGCATTGATTTTGCCTTAGCTTCTGAAATGGAAATATAAAAAAATAATCAGTTACCTGGTTATTTAGATATTGATTCATCAAAGACTGTAGCTTTAACAAGCGGTCTTTTATTTTTATTCTTTCATACAAAGAAAGTAATTGTGTTTTCAGCAATCTTTCTAATTGTTTGGTTAGTAATTTGTTGTTTAGATTTTTGCATTTCTCTTTCAATATTTTCTTTGATAGAGTAGCCAATCTTTTTAATTAAGCTAATAGAAGTATTAGCATAGAAACAACCTCTAGTAATTAAAACTGGTAAACCAATAATCTTCTTTGCTTTTCTATCAATTACGATAGTAGCATTAAATACTCCATCAGTTCCAAGTATTCTTCTTGCTCCTAATACTTTAGAGTTATCTTCATTGATTTTTTTACCATCAACATAAACTTCTTTAGTATCAACAAATTCATCTGTAACAATTAACTCATGGTTAATTAATTTAACTTTTTGACCATTAGTTAATTGGATGTATCTTTCTTTAGGAATTCCTAAGAAAGTAACATTTTCTTCCATTGCGGAAAGCATTTTATATTCACCATGGATAGGAACTATATACTTAGGCGCAACAAGCTTAACCATTAATTCTAGTTCAGTTTGTGTAGCATGTCCTGAAGCATGTAATTTAGTACTAGAAGAGTTTTGAATTACTCTAATACCACATTTATATAGTTTATTAACTAGTTCTTCAACTTGAGCAAAGTTTCCAGGAATTGGATTAGAACTAAATAATAATGTATCACTTGGTTTTAAAACAATGTGAGGATATTTTCCACCTGCCATCATATTTAAAGCGGCTGTTGGTTCTCCTTGAGAACCAGTTAAGATAATAACTAGATCTTCATCAGGTGTATCTTTAATATCTGCTGGTTCAACAAAATCTGTTTTAAATGTCTTTAGTAAACCAGTAGCAATAGATGTTCTAATGTTATCATCCATTGTTTTACCAATAATGCATATTCTTCTGCCTAAGTTAATGGCAATTTCAATAATATTTTGAATTCTTCTTAAGTTAGAAGCAAAAGTAGTAATTAAAACTCTACCTGGAGCTTTAGTTATTTGTCTTCTTATCTCATCTAACACTAATTTTTCTGAACCAGAAAATCCTTGTGATTCAGCATTTGTTGTTTCACATAATAGTAAATCAACACCTCTTTTAGCTACTTCACAGATTTTATGAATATCTGTTTGTTCCATCTTTTCAGAAAAGTCGAATCTAAAGTCACCACATGTTACTACATTCCCATTAGGTGTATGTAAACATACACCAAAACATAATGGAATAGAGTGACATACTCTAAAGAAATCAATTTTGAAATTTTTAGTTTCAATAACTGTTTCATCCTTCATTTCAACAAATTTATTTAATTTAGCATCTGGATGTTCTTTAAGTTTTCTTTTTAAAATGTTTTGTACCAGTAAACTTCCATAAACTACTGGAATATTAACAGTCTTTAATAGATAAGGAACACCACCAATGTGGTCTTCGTGAGCATGAGTAATAATTAATCCTTTTATTTTCTTTTGGTTTTCAACCAAATAATCAAAAGGGCAAATTACTGAGCTAACGCCTGGTAATTCATTTTCATCTGAGAATTTGTTACCACAATCGATAATAAATAGTTCATCATCGTATTCGACGATGTACATATTTTTACCTATTTCTTCTATTCCACCTAAAGCAAAGACTGTAGTGGGTTTATTATTTTCCATATTTTCTCCTAATTAGAAGGCAATTAGAGTTTGATCATCAGATAAGTCTTTATGGTTTTTATCAATTCTTTGATAATATAAGATTCCATCAAGATGATCAATCTCATGTTGTAAACAAATTGAAAGTATATCCGTTGCATCAATCACAATCTTCTTGTTATTGTTTAGCATATCTATTGCTTCTACTTTAACTCTGTAGTATCTAGCTACATGCCCTTTGTGCTCTTTTTTAACTGAAAGACAGCCTTCATAGTCTTTGAGATAACATTTTTGCACACTAGTAGCAATAATCTTTGGATTTGCTAAAAGATATCGATATTCTTTTTTGTCTAAACCAAAATGAATATAAATAATTCTTTTATCACAACCTACTTGTGGCCCAGCCAAGGCAATGCCTGGTCTGATCCCATATTGTTCGTCTTTATTAAGATAACAAGCATCGATATAGCTAACCATCTTATTAACTAGCTCAATATCTTTCTTATCTAATGGGAAAGTAACTGGTTTACATTTCTTAGATAAAAACGTGTTGTTATCTTCTAAGATTCACTTAGAAGTAGGAAGTACTTCTTGATTATTCAACATTAGACATATTATATATTTTATTTTTATGAATATTTCTTATAATAAACATTAATATCTATACATATTAATTTTTAAGGAAATTATGACAATTCAAGAATTTGAAACCAAAATCAAGGAAATTCACAATCATAATGGAACTAAGTTAATGTGTTTACAAGAAGCGCAAGTAGCCTTTGGCTACTTAAGCAGGGAAGTGATGGCACTTATTGCTAAAGAGTTTAACACTACAACTAGTGAAATTTATTCGATTGCAAGTTTCTATGCTCAATTTACATTTGTTAAAAAAGGTAAATATGTTATTAATGTTTGTTTAGGAACAGCATGTTATGTTAGAGGCTCAGCTGACATCCTTGCTAAATTTGAACAACTATTAGGAATTAAGTTAGGACAAACTACACAAGATGGACTATTTAGCTTAACATCTGCTAGATGTGTAGGATGCTGCGGACTAGCTCCTGTTATCATGGTTAATGATAAAGTATATCCAAGTATGACTCCTGGCAAATGCCAAGCAGTCATCGATGAATATAAAGCTAAGGAGGGCAAGTAATTATGGCAAAGATTACTATTGAAAAATTACAAGCCATCAAAGCTAAATTAGCTAAAAGAATGAATGACCGTAAAGAAGGTCTAGCTAAAGCTGAAGCAACAGGAATTAAACAAATTTTAATTTGTGCTTCAACAGGATGTTTAAGTAACAAATCTAAAGATGTTATTGATGGATTTAATAAAGCAATCCAAGAAAATGGTTTAACTGGTAAAGTAGAAGTTAGCCAAACAGGTTGTCACGGTTTATGTGCTTTAGGACCAGTTGTTTTAGTTTATCCAGAAGGTATTTTCTATTGTAAAGTTAAACCTGAAGATACAGCTAAGATTATTAGCCAACACATTAAGGGTGGCCAAGTTGTTAAAGAACTAGTATTTAAAAACCAATTAGATGCTTCTAACAACATTATTCCTTTAGGAAAAACTAATTTTTATAAGCACCAAATGAAGATTGCTTTAAAAAATGCAGGAATTATTGATCCAGAAAATATTGAAGAATATATTGCATGTGATGGTTACTTTGCTTTACATAAATGTTTAAAGGAAATGACACCTGATCAAGTAGTAGATGTTATTACTGAATCTAAACTAAGAGGTAGAGGTGGTGGTGGTTTCCCTACAGGGTTAAAATGATCTCTAGCTAAAAAAGCAGTTAACAAAAAGAAATATGTTTGTTGTAATGCTGATGAAGGTGACCCAGGTGCTTTCATGGATAGATCAATCCTTGAAGCTGATCCACATTCAGTTATAGAAGCAATGGCAATCGCTGCTTATGCTATTGGTGCTGACGAAGGATTTATCTATGTTAGAGCAGAATATCCAATTGCAGTTAAAAGACTTGAATTAGCCATTGCTCAAGCTAATAAGCTTGGTTTACTTGGAAAAAACATCTTTGGCACTAACTTTAGTTTCAAATTATCTTTAAGATTAGGTTCAGGAGCCTTTGTTTGTGGCGAAGAAACTGCATTAATGGCTTCAGTAGAAGGAAATAGAGGAGAACCTAGACCAAGACCTCCTTATCCTGCTAACTCAGGTTTATATCACAAACCTACAGTTTTAAATAACGTTGAAACATATGCTAACATTACAAGAATTATTCTTAATGGTGCTAAATGATTCAACTCTATTGGTACAGAAAAATCTAAAGGTACAAAAGTTTTTGCTGTTGGTGGTAAGATCAACAACACAGGACTTATTGAAGTTCCAATGGGAACTACATTAAGACAAATAGTTTATGACATTTGCGGCGGTGTACCTAATGGTAAGAAATTCAAAGCTGCGCAAACAGGCGGTCCATCTGGTGGATGTATTCCAGCAAGTTTACTTGATACACCAATTGATTATGAAAACTTAATGGCAATTGGTTCAATGATGGGATCTGGTGGTCTTATTGTTATGGATGAAGACAACTGTATGGTAGATATTTGTAAATTCTATATGGAATTCTGTGTAGATGAATCATGTGGCAAATGTATCCCATGTAGAATTGGTAACATGAGATTACTTGAACTTTTAACTAAGTTCACTTCTGGCAAAGCTACTATGGAAGATATTACTACTTTAGAGAACCTATCTAAACATATTAAGGCAACATCTTTATGTGGTTTAGGTCAATCTTCTCCAAACCCAATTCTTTCAACTTTAAAATACTTTAGAGATGAATATATTGCTCACACTAAAGGCATTTGTCCATCTCATGCATGTAAAGATTTAATGAGTTATGAAATTAACTCATCTAAATGTATTGGTTGTGGTTTATGTGCGAAAAACTGTCCAGTTAAAGCAATATCTGGAGAATTTAAAAAACCACATACAATTAATAAAAACAAATGTATTAAGTGTGGTGTTTGTGCAAGCAACTGCCCAGTTAAGGCAATAGAAAGGAAGTAGACTATGGCAAAGATGATTAATTTAACTATTGATGGCATTAAAGTTGCCATAGAAGAAGGATCAACTATCCTTGATGCTGCTAAATTAGCAGGAATAAAGATTCCTACTTTATGTTATCTAAAAGATTTAAACCCAGCTGGTGCATGCAGAATGTGTCTAGTTGAAGTTAAGGGTGCAAGAAGTCTTGTAGCAAGTTGCGTTTATCCAGTTGCTGAAGGTATGGAAGTAACTACTAACTCACAAAAGATTATTCAAGCAAGAAAAACAAACCTTGAATTATTACTTTCTAACCATAGAAAAGAATGTTCTAATTGTTTAAAAGCTAATGCTTGTAAACTAAAAGAATATGCTGAAATTTATCAAGCTGATGAAAAAGCATATGCTGGTAAAAAATCTAAAGGCGAATGTGATGCTACTTCTGCCGCTATTGTTAGAGATCCATCTAAGTGTATCTTGTGTAAAAGATGTACAAAAGTATGCCAAATCCAACAAGCAGTTGGTGTTATTAACACAAATAGACGTGGATTTGATGCAGTTATTGGTTGTGCATTTGAAGAAACACTTGATAAAACAGCATGTGTAGGTTGCGGTCAATGTACACTTGTTTGTCCAACTGGTGCTTTAGCTGAAAATGATTCAACTAAAGAAGTATTTGCTGCCCTAAACAACCCAGAATTAACTGTTGTTGTTTCTCCTGCTCCATCTGTTAGAGCTGGATTGGGTGAAGAATTTGGTTATCCAATTGGAACTGATATTGAAGGTAAGTTACCTACAGCATTAAGAAGACTAGGATTTAAATATGTCTTTGACGTAGACTTTGCTGCTGATTTAACCATTATGGAAGAAGGTTATGAATTTATTGATCGTGTACAAAATAATGGTACATTACCATTAATTACAAGCTGCTCTCCAGGTTGAATAAACTTTATTACAGCTTACTATCCTGAATTGATTCCTCATTTATCAACAGCTAAAAGTCCAATGCAAATGCAAGGTGCAACAATTAAAACATATTGAGCACAAAAGATGGGAATTGATCCTAAAAAGATCTTTACAGTTCATATCATGCCTTGTACAGCAAAGAAAACTGAAATCAATTATGACTCTAATGCCTTACAAGGTTTAAGAGATACTGATGCAGTATTAACTGTTAGAGAACTAGCTAGAATGATTAAACAAAAAGGTATTGACTTTAGAAAACTACCTGATTCTAAGTTTGATAACCCACTAGGTGAATCAACTGGAGCTGGTGTTATCTTTGGTGCTACAGGTGGTGTTATGGAAGCTGCTTTAAGAACTGTAGCTGAAGTACTAGAAAAGAAACAATTAACTAATATTGACTTTAGAGCTGTTAGAGGTGTAAGAGGAATTAAAGAAGCAACAATTGATGTTGCAGGTATTAAAGTTAATGTTTGTGTAACATCTGGTTTAGCTAACGCTAAAAAAGTATTAGATGCAGTTAAAGCAGGTAAAAAACATTACCACTTTATTGAAATCATGTGTTGTCCAGGTGGTTGTGTTAACGGTGGCGGTATGCCATTTGTTGACTACAACGAAATTGATAGAGAAACAGTATCTAAGTTAAGAGCTAAAGCTCTTTACAAGAACGATGCAAAGAAACAATTAAGACAATCTCACAAGAATCCTTCAATTGTTAAAATCTATCAAGAATTCTTTGAAAAACCTAATAGTCATAAGGCTCATGATATACTACATAGAACTTATAAACCAAGAAAGTTCATTTAGTGTATAATATTAAAGTTATTAAGGAGATAAATTCATGGCTAAAGCAGTAGTAGATCAAAACAAATGTTTAGGATGCGGAGCTTGCACAGGTGTTTGCCCAATGGGAGCAATTTCAATTGGTGCATCTGGCAAAGCAACTGTTGATGCTGATAAATGCGCTGGCTGTGGTCAATGCGCAGGTATCTGCCCAGCACAAGCAATCCAAAATAAGTAATTGAGATATTATTAAATTAAAAAGAGTGTTATACACTCTTTTTAATTTTAAAATTATTTTAATAATAAGTTAAAATTAGTTTATGAGAAAGATTTTTAAGCTAGTTCCAGCACTAGCTGTAACATTAACAGCAGGTGCTATCCCATTAGTTAGTTGTAATAAAGGCGAAGACAGAACGCCATTGTGTTTTACTGATGTTGCAGACGACAATATAAGTTCTAGTGTCGAATTTACTGTAACTGGATCTTTGCCGGATATAGATATTGAATACTCCTATGATAGCTTGGAGTGAAATTCATGAAATATATCAACACCAATACAACTTAATAATGGTGAAAGTGTTTATGTTAGAAATACAACTAATTTTCTTAATGACAGCAATAATACCTTTCAGTTTGTGATGACTGGCAAGATTGCTGCTAGTGGCAATGTTAATTCAATGATTGCTTATGGTACTTTAACTGATTATTGTTTTAGCAAGATGTTTAGTGGATGTTCTTCATTAGTTGAAGCCCCAAAACTACCAGCAAAACAACTTGCCGAAGCTTGTTACTTTCAAATGTTCGCAGACTGTACATCTTTAACTTCTGCACCAGAACTTCCTGCAGCAAAACTTGAATATGGTTGTTATGTTAGTATGTTTTTAGGTTGCACTGCCTTAGTTCAACCACCCCAACTTCCTGTAAAACAACTTGTTTGGTTTTGCTATGCATATATGTTTTCTGGTTGTACATCTTTAACAACTATCCCAGATCTTCCTTCAGAAGAACTTGCAAATTACTGCTATGCATATATGTTTTCTGGTTGTACATCTTTAACAACTACTATAAATCTTCCTGCAACCACACTTGTACCCCACTGTTATGAGCATATGTTTGAAGATTGTACATCTTTAACTAGTATTGCAAATCTTCCTGCAACTACACTCAAAGAAAGTTGTTATAAATCAATGTTTGAAGGTTGCTCATCACTAGATGTATATGAAACTGAAATCGATAATGCTTCAACTTCAAACTTGATTTGTAATTTTACAACTATTGCTTCATTTCCTGAAAACAGTGTTAAAGATATGTTTGCTAATACTAGTGGTGCTTTTGTTGGTACACCAATAAATAAAGCATATTGTTGGATTAATGATCTTAAATTTACAGTATTAGATAGTGAAACCACATTTTCATACACAGCATCCTTTGTTGATATATCCGGAATTCAATATTCTTCTGACGGCGGAATATCTTGGGATAGTTGGGGCCAATCAACGAGCCTTACTCTTGAGCCAGGCCAAAGCCTTTATGTTAGAAATACAAACAACAAATTATCTTGTTCTGCATATAATGTTTTTACGTTTATAATACCAAACAGAGTGGCATGTAGTGGCGACGTTAGATCAATGATCAACTATGGTGATTTAAGTGATTACTGTTTTTGTCAGTTGTTCTGGGGTTGTCGATATTTAGTAACCGCCCCTGATCTTCCATCAATAAAACTCGCCCCTCACTGCTATTATTCGATGTTTATGAATTGCACTGCTTTAACTACAGCCCCCAAACTTCCTGCGACAGAACTTGCAGATTGCTGTTACAAACAAATGTTTTATGGTTGCTCTTCATTAAAAATTTCTCAAACAACAGGTACTAATTTAATGTGCGACTTTACTAATGTTGATTTATCCTTCGAAGAAAGTGTTCTTGGCATGTTTACTGGAACTGGAGGATCATTTAAAGGAACCCCAACCAACAACAAATACTTCTGAAATTAAAAAGAGTGGTTACCACTCTTTTTATACTTTCTTTAGATATTTTATTAGTTTTTTATAGTCATCAAACAATTTGCCGTATTTTTTGATAGCGCCTATTAGATAAAGGTTAATATAGACATATTGGTTTTCAGCTATACCATTTTTCAAGATGTCTTTATTAATGGCATTATTCATATTCTTAGATGCATCTCTTATATCTGTATATAAACCTAAGATTAACTTATGTTGAGATTTAGGATGGCTAGCATTTCATCCTGCTACCCAACCTACTTCAGTGGCTACACCTAAATCATAGTTATCCAAGATAGCTATAAGAATATCTGATTCTATTAGTCTATCTGTATCACCTTTATAAATAGGTTTAGATCCAGCAGGTTTAGTTTTATCATTAATAGCTAAATTAAATTGCGGAGCATATACATCTAGCTTTTTATTTTTTATTAATTCTTTATAAATAACTGCGTTAAAGATTCGATCAGCTTTAACAAACAGTCCATTAGCTAGATATACTTTGTATTTTTTCATATTAATGATTAAAGATTTTAGCTATAGCTTCTACAGCTTTAGCTTCATCATCTCAGCCGTCAGCTTTAATTTCTATCTTACAAGGTAGTTTAACTCTACCCAAGACAGACATTAAGCTAACAAGTGATTTTGCATTACCTTTTTCACCGCTAGCAATAATATATACATCTGATGTATATTTACCAGCTTCGACAGTAACTTGTCTAATCATATTAGCATGTAAATATATAGGATTTGTGATCTTAATTTGAACTGATTTCATAATGTATAAATTATAAATGCAAAATCAAATATTAGTCATTTTAACTAATTATTTTGTTGACGAAGTCACTATATATATATATATAATGACCGTGAAAGGGATATATATCAAGATATGAAAAATAAAAAACTATTAGCTACTCTAGCAAGTACTGCAGGACTTGCTGCTGCTATAGCACCAGCTGTATGTTTGACTAGCTGTGGACATAAGTCACATTTTAGTAATGTTAGCGTTGAATTTATAGAAGGCCAAGAACAATCAGATTACATTGTTTGAGAAGGCACCTATGTCAAAGAAGAGAACCACGATCTTACCTTTATTGGAAGCTGGTGAACAATTAATGATGAAATGATGGATGAACCGCCAGAAGTTCCAATCTCAATCGCTGGCGGAAATTTATGACGCCTTGATCAACCAATTAAAATAAGAACGGCCGCGGACCAAATGGCAAAAATTGCATTTGAAGCTTATTGTACTGACAAAATCACAAAAAAAGTCCTTTGAACTGAGCATATTGAATTCGCACACGTTATTCCTAGATCTGGTGGATAAGAACAACATTTTAAAAAAAACTAGCACTAGCTAGTTTTTTTCTTTTATCAAACTTCTTAATATATTCACATAAGCATTAGGTCATTGTTTAGATTTATAGAAGTTATTTTCAATAAACTTCTTCATATATGTTCTTTGCGTATTATGAGTATTAGGACAAAGATTAGTTATTATTGGCATAACATATTTCTTTGCTACTCTAGCTATTTCTTTTTCTCTACATAATATCATAGGTCTAATTTGTCAAACCTTATTTCTATCTAAATAAGAATTAGGATTTAAGCCTTCTGCTCTAGCTTCATTTAACATATTTAAAAAGAATGTTTCAATAAAGTCATCAGCATGATGACCTAAAGCTAATTTATTGAAATGTTGTTTTTTCATTTCTCTTATTAAAATAGCTTTTTTCATCTTAGAACACAATGAACATTGTATCCTACCTTTTTCTTTTTTAGCCTTTAATACATCAGCTACATCACTATCAATAACTTGTAGTCTTAAATCATTAGCTTTAGCTCATTTTAATAGTTTAGCATAGCTAACCTTTTTGAAATTAAGGTTAACTAAAAAACCTTTAACCTTTAAATTTCAATGTTTTTCTTTATTTAACTTTTTGCAATAAATATCTAAAGTTTTTAGTAAAACTAAAGAATCTTTTCCACCAGAAACACCAACAGCAATATGATCATTCTTTTTGATCATGTTATATAGTCTATTTGTCTTAATGATGTTACCAATAATGATTCTCATGGAATCATTATAATAGTATTAACATGAACAACATAGTTTTGATTAATAAACCATCAGGCTGAACTAGTAATGATGTTGTAAGAAAAATCAAATCAGTTTATAAATATAAGAAAGTAGGTCATGCTGGAACGCTTGACCCACTTGCTACTGGTTTATTAATCGTTGGATATAATGAAGGGACAAAACTATTATCATCTTTATCATTAGATGATAAAGAATATGAAACTGTAATCAAATTTGGTTTATTAACTGAAACTGGAGATAGCTCTAGTAAAGTCATTAAAGAACAAAAAACAAATTTAACTCTTAAGCAAATTAAAGAAGCTTGTAATTGATTTATTGAAAATAAATATATGCAAAAACCACATCCTTATTCTGCAGTTAAAGTTAATGGTGTTAAAGCTTATGCTTTAGCAAGACAAAACATTGCTATAGATTTAAAACCTAGATTGGTTAAGATTAACAAACTTAAAATCAAAAAGTTTGATAAAGCTAAACAAGAGTTAACATTAACTATTAATGTTAGCAAAGGATTTTATGTAAGATCCTTTGCTATTGATTTAGCTAAAAAGCTAAATACTATAGGTTTTGTTAAAAGCTTAAATCGAACAAAATGTGGGGCATTTCAACTAAAAAATGCTTATACTTTAAATGACTACCTTTGCAAACATGAGAATCAAAAATATTAGTGCCTCAAACTTCATTTTAAGAAGCAAATTACCTTTGGTAATTGGCTATTTTGGTTCATTACATGTTATGCATAACCAAATCTTAGATAACTACTATGATTTTAATATATTAACCTTTAGAGATTTTGAACCAAAAAGTCAAAATCAAATCTTTGGTTTTGGTGAAAAGATCAGAAGGCTAAAAGCCTATAACCCAGTAAACATTTATGTTTATGATGTTAAAAATGGTAATATTACAGCCGAAGAATTTATCCAAAACGTTTTAATGAAAATCAAACCAACAGAAATTTTAGTTGGTTCAGACTTTACTTTTGGCTCAGATAAGAAAGACTGAACTTACTTAAGGAAGTTCTTTAAAGTAAGAACCCTTACATACAACCCAGCTGTTTCTACTACTAATATTGCTAATCTATTAAGAAAACACAAAGTACAAGAAGCTAATAACTTCTTGATGGAACCATATTCATATACGTCTGAATGAGTTAAAGGTTTTAGTAGAGGAAGAAAACTAGGTCGTAAGACAGTAAACTTAAAAAATAATGGTAAGCTTTTAATTCCTCATGGCATTTATACTACCTTAATTACCATAGGTAATAAAACCTACAATTCTATTACCTTCTATGGTATTCCTAAAACATTTAACTTAGTTACTCCTACAATAGAAACACATATTTTAAATGAAAATATTGCTCCTAGATTCTTACAAGCATTTTGGAAAATAAAGAATGTAAAAATTACATTCTTAGACTACATTAGGGATGCAGAAAAGTTCCCTAACAAAGATAAACTAGCTGAACAAATTAACAAAGATGTGGCTAAGGCCAATAAATTCTTTGAAACTAATTAATAAAATATAATCTATATAAACTTGTTTATATAGATGTCATTTTCTAGAAAAAAGAAACCAATTATTGAATTTAAGAATGTTTGTTTTGGTTATAAACCAAACAAACCTATTGTTAAAAACTTATCTTTCTCTATTAATGAAAATGACTATTTAACTATTGTTGGACCCAATGGGTCAGGTAAATCAACCTTAGGAAAAATCCTAATGGGATTATTGAAACCAAATAGTGGTTTCATTTATATTAATGGACAAAAATTAACCCCAGAAAACATCACCAACTATAAACGTAATGTTAGTGCTGTATTTGAAAACCCAGATAACCAGTTTGTTTTACAAACTGTAGAAGATGAGATTGCTTTCAATCTAGAAAATTTGCAAGTTCCTAGAATTGAAATGATTGATAGAATTGAGACCATAGCTAATAAGCTAGGGATCAAAAAGCTTTTAAAATCTAATCCATCTTTACTTTCGGGCGGCCAAAAACAAAAAGTTGCCATCGCTTCTTGTCTAGCAACTCACTGTGATATTATCGTTTTTGATGAAGCAAGCAATATGCTTGATCCACAAGAAAAGCAAGATTTGATAGAGATAATGTTTTTATTAAAAAACAAGTTCCACAAAACTATTATCTCTATAACTCATGATATGCAAGAGGTACTACTTTCAGATAAGACCCTACTATTAGTAGAGGGTAAAATTATCAAAAAGACTAGCCCTCTTGAATTGTTTAAAAAAGATTCTCTTATAGAATCTTATGGTCTAAAAACACCTCTAGAAGTTAAATTAGCCAAGGCTTTTAGACTAAAACCACAGACTAATTTAAATAAATTAGTACAGGAGATTGTCCATGAAAAGTAGTAAGACCATAATCTCCTGCAAAAATCTAAGGGTTGGTTATGGCAAAAAAGCCAACCAACCAACCATAGTTGAAGAATTCAACTATAACTTTAAAAAAGGCAAAGTTTATGCCATCATCGGAAATTCCGGTGTGGGCAAAACTACCCTAATTTCTCATTTTAACGGTTTGCTCAAATCTAGCCATGGTGATATCAAAGTTGGTGACTATGTAATATTGGGTGCGAAAAAAAGAATAAGAAAATATAAAAAGATAAGAAAACAGATAGGATTTGTTTTCCAAAATCCTGAATACCAACTATTTAAGGACACAGTTATCAAGGATGTGGCCTTTGGCCCTATTTGTATGGGTGCAAATAAAAATCAATCTTATAAATTAGCACAAACTTATTTAAAGAGATTGAATATACATGCATATGATTATGAATCTTCTCCATTTGAATTATCAAATGGCCAACAAAAAAGAGTAAGCATTGCGGGCGTGCTTGCTTTAGAACCAACAGTGTTCATCTTTGATGAACCTACTGCAGGACTTGATCAAGCAGGCATACGATTAATGAAAAGATTAATCACTAATATAAGAAAACAAAACAAGACAGTTATTTTTGTCAGCCATAATATGGACTTTGTTTTAGAAATGGCTGATGAAGTATTATTACTTCACAATAAGAAAATTATTGCTCATGGTGAGCCATATCGTGTGTTTAATAGTAAATTATTATCTAGCACACACATGCATAAACCTATTATTATGCAAGCGCTTGATCACATATATAAGCTTAACCCCAAGTTTAAAAAGATTTTGACCGCCAAGCCAAGAACTGAAGATCAGTTTATAAACGTTTTAAAGCGGTTTGTAGCCCATTCAAGGAGAAAGTAATGCCAAGATCAATCAGTAACTTCTTCAATGGCTTAGAACAAAAACAAACTTGGCTTCATAGACTTAATCCCGCAATAAAAGTTAGTGCTTCTATCTTATTATTGGTGATGATATTCCTACCTAATAGTGTAGTAATATTATCTCTATTATTGATTAGTACTATTATTATGCTTGCAACTGCGCGTGTATCGTGAAAGTCGGTCAGAGCAATCCTTCGTACATGTCTTATTTTATTTGTAGTAGTATTTCTTATTACTTGATTAGTAAGTAAATCTCCACGCGCAATTGTTAATATAGATGCAAATAGAACTATTTGGGGCTGAGATTGAAATATCTTGAAGAATTTAGGTTGAATCAATACATCCATCATTAGTGGCAAGACGATGTATTGATATACATCTACTATTTGAGGAGGTTATGTTTCTAACATTATTACTCCTTGAAGACCTATGGGGCAATACCTTCAATTGAACATTGAAGGAGTTACCTACTATCTAGCTTATCATGCACCCATATATGCATTATCTAGTCAAGTATTAACTACTACATTAACTATGATGATAAAGATATTTATGATGTTAAGTATCTTCTCATTACAAGTAAATACTACTTCTACATTAGATCTTAGTTATGGTTTGCAAACAATTTTCAAACCTCTAAGTCTAATTAAGGTTCCAACTGCCTCCATAGCTACCGCTATAGCTGTAGCAATTAAGTTTGTTCCTAACTTGTTTGCTGAAGCAAACGCAATTATTAAAGCTCAAGCATGTCGAGGGCAAGACTTTAGAAATGGTGGGTTATTAACTAAAGTTAAAGTAATCAATAGTTTGATTGTTCCAATGTTTTCTTTAACTTTTAATAAAGCTGATAAGCTAGCTGATGCTATGGAAGCTAGAAACTTTAATCCAAGGATTAAACCAACAAGATATAGAACTTATCCTGTTAACTGAGTAACTTGATTAGGCTTTATTATATTAGTGTTATTATTTACATTATTAATAGTAATGACAGCCAAGAAAGTTATTATTGGTCCATTAGCATTAATTGATTTACAATTAATATAGATGAAAGTTAGATATAAGGCAATTATTGCCTACAATGGTTCAAATTATCATGGTTGAGCTAAACAACCAAAGCAACAAACTATCCAACAAACACTTGAAGATAGTATTTTTAAGATCTTTAAACAGAATATTACTGTTTATGCTTCAGGCCGAACTGATTCAGGAGTTAATGCTTTAGGACAAGTGATTCATTTTGATCTAGCTAATCTTAACAACATCAAACCTAAAGTTATTAAAGATGCTTTAAATAAAGCATTACCTTATGATATTAGAATTTTAAAGCTAGCTAAAGCTGAAAAAGACTTTAATGCTAGATTTGAAGCAAAGAATAAAACATATGTTTATTCTATTAATATAGGACTTGTTAATCCTTTAGAAACAACTATTGTATATCAATACAATAGACCTATTAATATAAGAAAAATAAAGCAAGTTGCTAAACTATTTAAAGGTAAGAAAAACTTTTTAAGTTTTTCTACTGATGAAAGAGATGGACAATCTCTAATTAGAAAGATTAATCGAATCTCTATAAGCAAGAAAAAAGATATCATAAAGATATCTATTAATGGTGATGGCTTTTTAAGAAGTCAAGTAAGAATGATTGTTGGAACCTTACTAGCTTATGATCGTAATAAGATAAGTAAACAACAAATAAAATATTTATTTGCTAATCCTAAAAAGGGTGCAGCCACTTATAAAGCTCCTGCATGTGGGCTTTGTTTATACAAAGTTAATTATTAATTTCTTTAGTAATAGGTTTAAAGTTAAGTTTAGCAAAATCAGATAGATTTAAACCGTGATCAATAATTCATCTGCCAGCTTTAACAATAGTTTTTCTTTGTACACTACCTTTAGGTAGAACTATTCTAGCTTGCTTGCCTAAAGCTTCCATTTGTTCAAGAAATCTAGCTCTAGCAAAAATACTTGCACAAGCAACAGCAATATATTTTGATTCGGCTTTTATTTCAATTATGTCTATCTTTTCTGCTGGTTCATTTATTGAATTTAAATATTCATAATATTTAGCTCTAGGAACAAATTGGTCTAAGATAGTAACAGTCTTAGTTGAATCTTTAAGTTTAGACTTAACTTCATGCAAAGTATTGTTATGCAACATAGCCTTAACAATATTAGTATTGTTATATTGATTAATTAGTTTATTGTAATCGCTTGGTTTGCAAATTCCAACCATAGCTTGTGTTAATTTTCTTAAAGGTTTAACTAATTGCTTGATCTTTTCATCACTAAATTTCTTTGAATCATCAACACCCAAAGCTTTTAGCTTTAAGATGTTTTGTTTTGGGACATAGCATGAACAAGTAACGATGGGACCAAAGTAATCTCCTGTTCCAACTTCATCCATACCAATTGTGCCATCACAATTACTTAAATCTATTCTAGATTTACTTGTCGAATTAGGTTTTTTCTTTCAAAAAATATCTATAGCACTTTGTTGACCTTGTAAAAGTAATGTTCCATTTTTAAAAATGGAAATAGTTAAATCTTTAAGTTTGTATAAAGCTAAAAGATTAGGATTTTTTAAATTAGATTCCTTATATCTTTTGAAAACTAAATCAATATATTTGATTTGTGCTTTACTAATTTTAGTTGTAGAGCTTGCCATACTTGCTTATAAATAAATTATATTTTTTATCTATTATTTGTTTTAAAGTTTTAACCACTTGAAGGTTAGCAATTTCCTTAGGTTGTTTGTTTTTAACAAACAAGATTGATTTAGTAGAGTTTTTAACACAAACAGCTACATCACAATCTTTTGCTTCGCCAGGCCCATTAACTATGCAACCCATAATTCCAATAGTTATAGGGAAACATTTTGTTTCCATATACTTATCTATTTCTTCTACTCATTTGCTTGTACTATATAAGTTTCTTCCACATAGTGGACAAGCGATTATGTTGTACATATTAACATTGAAGCCTAAATGCTTTAAAAGTAGTTTAGCTGTAGTAATTTCTTTTTGCTTATTTCCATTACTTGAGATTCTAATTGTTGAGCCTATTCCTTTTATTAATAAAGGAACTAGAGCAATACATGACTTAACAATAGATGCATCATTGCTTCCAGCTTCTGTTACTCCTAAATGAATAGGGAAACGACTTTTCTTAGCTAAAGCTAAGTTAGCATTATAAGTAATGTTTGGATTAGAGTGTTTAATACTTACTACTAAGTTATAGAATCCAGCTTTTTTGAAAAACTTGATTCATTTAAAAGCACAATCCACTAATTGGATTGTAGTATCTCCAGTTGGATCTAGTTTTAGACTACCACCATTGATACCAATTCTTATAGCTGTGCCTTTTTGTTTAGCAGCTTCAATAATTTCTAGAACATTTTCTTTAGAACCAATGTTTCCCGGATTAATTCTAACTTTGGCTACGCCAGAGTTAATGGCTTTAATTGCAAATTTGTAGTTGTAATGAATATCAGCAATAATAGGACAACTAGCTTTAGCTACTATTTGTTTTAAAGCATTAGCGTCTTGGTTGTCTAAAACAGCTACTCTAACTAAATTAGCACCAGCTTTAACCATTTGGTTAATTTGTTTTAATGTCTTATCTACATTACTAGTTTTAGTAGTAGTCATAGATTGGATAGCAATATCATGATAACCACCGATAGTCTTGCTACCAATCTTGACAGGATATGTTCTAGTTCGATGGATAATTTTTGACATAAAAATTATTTTGCTGCTTTTGTTTTACAATCAGCAATCATTTTCTTTGTTAATTTTTCTCTTAGGATTACACTATTAACATAATCTTTGTTCTTGTCAAAGTATTCTTTTGCTTTAGAAGCATCGCCTAGATATCTAGTTAATTTACCTAAATAATCTTTGCTATCAGCTTCTTCAACTTTTAGTTTATATTGAGCAATTAACTTTTCTAAAGTTATAGACACAGTTAATACACTTTTAGCACTATTACTTACGATTAAATTAAAGCTATCTTCATTTAAACCTAAAACTTTTTTATAAGCAGCTAAAGTTTGATATCCTCTGTTTTTAGCTTCTTGTTCATAATTAGACATAACTTGTCTTTTATGCATGTCCATAAGACTATTAGGATAATAGTCTAACTTAGCTTTTTTAATTATTTCTTCTTGGATAATCTTGAAAGAAGCATCATTATATTGTTGTTGCTCTTCTAACTTCATAAGATTCTTGATATAAGCTTCTAAAGACTTTCTATCATGAGCATCAATCTTGAATTTAGCTAAATATTCTTTAGTAATTTCAGGATATTCAATTTCTTTTACTTCTTTGATGGTTACATCAAATTTAACTGGAGCGCCAGCTAAATCCTTAACATGATAATCTTTAGGGAAAGAAACTTTAACTTCTTTCTTATCACCTTTTTTAAGACCAATTAATTGGTCTTCAAAGTTGTCTATAAATGATTTAGAACCTATTTCTAGTTCATAGTTTTCTGCTTTACCACCAGCAAATTCTTTGCCATCTTTAAAACCAACAAAGTCGATAACAGCCATGTTGCCTTTGGCAACAACCTGTTCTTTCTTAGGATAAACCATAGTATCTTGTCTTAAGATCATTTTGATTTGTTGATCAATAAATGCTTGTGGGATATCTTTAGGTTTAAAAGGAGAAATAGTGATGTTTTTAACATCATCTTTGTCAAATCCAGTAGATTTAGGTACATTATCAAAATAAACTTTTAAAACTGGAGTTTTGTCCCCATTTATTTTGACAATTTGAAGATTATTGACTGCGTCAAGACAATCTTGTTTTTCAAAATCTTTATCTTTAACAAGATCATTAACAATAGCATTTTGCATTCTTTCAAGAGTTTGGTAAGCAACTTGATCTGGACTAACTCTTTCTTCAATGATGTTAGCTGGAACATGTCCTTTTCTAAAACCTTGAATAGAAATATTGCTTGCAATATTCTTCTTTTCTTTTGCAAAACTTTCTTTTCAAGTTTTACCATCTAATTCAATCTCAAAGACAGTACTATTTTTCTCTCTTTTTGTAGATAATATCTTCATATTTTTTCGCCTAAAAGTGTAATAAATTATAGTATAAAAACATTGTAAAATATAAAAGTAGTATAATAATGACTACACTGTGCCAGTAGCTCAGTTGGATAGAGTACGCGCCTTCTAAGCGCGTGGTCGGAGGTTCGAATCCTCTCTGGCGCGCCATTAAATCAAAAAGTAGGAGTTTAAAGCTCCTATTTTTTATTAAAAAATAAGTAATTAGCACTTTATTGGTTAGAGTGCTAATTTTATAGTATAATAGAGTCATTGAGGTAATTATTTATGGAATTTAGTTATCAAAAACCAGATGATGCTAACGCTTTAAAACAATTTGGTAGAAACATTACACAAGATGTAAAGGACAACAAAGTTGATCCTATTATTGGTCGTGAAAAGGAGATAAGAAGATTAATTGAAATTATCTCTAGAAAGACCAAAAACAATCCTGTGCTAATAGGAGAACCGGGTGTAGGTAAAACGGCTATTGTTGAGGGCTTTGCCCAAAGAATAGTTAATAAAGATGTGCCAAATAATCTTATAGGTAAAGAAGTTTGGGAACTATCTTTAGCTAGTTTAATATCTGGTGCTAGTTATCAAGGCCAATTTGAACAAAGATTGAATAATGTTGTTAAACAAATTAAAGAATCTAACGGCAACATTATTCTGTTTATTGATGAAATTCATCAATTAGTTGGAACAGGCAGAACTTCTGGTGGTTCGCCTATGGACGCGGCTAATATCTTAAAACCAATGATGGCACGTGGAGAAATTAAAGTAATAGGAGCAACAACTATCAATGAATATCGTAAATACATTGAAAAAGATGCTGCTTTAGAAAGAAGAATGCAAAAGATCTTAGTAGTTGAACCTACTAAGGAAGAAGCTTTAACCATCATGCGTGGTTTAAAAGAAAGATGAGAATTATTCCACCAAGTTAAGATTCATGACTCTGCTTTAGTAGCTGCAGTTAATTTATCAGACAGATATATTTCTGATAGATTTTTGCCTGATAAATCTATTGATTTAATTGATGAAGCTGCAGCTAAAGTTAAAACCCAATTCCATTCATTACCTCCTGAACTTGATAAAAGAAATAGACAAATCATTTATTTAGAAACAGCTAAAGCTGCTTTGTCTAAAGAAGAAGATGAAAAATCTAAAAAGTCTTTAGAAGATATTAATAAACAACTAGCTGAATTAAAACAAATTCAAGATAAAGAATTAGCTAGTTGAAATAAGAATAAAGATGAACACAAAAAGATTAATGACCTTAAATCTTCTATAGAAGCTAGTAAGTTAGAAGCAGAAAAATTACAAGCTGATGGTGAATTTGAAAAAGCTTCTAAATTACTTTATGAAGATATTCCAAATAAACAAAAAGAACTTAAAACACTAGAAGAAGCTTTTGAAAAAAGCTCATCTGGTCATAACTTCTCTGATAGTGTAACAGTTAATGAAGTTGCTGAAGTCATTTCTGCTACAACTAATATTCCTTTAAATAAGTTACTACAAACAGAACAAGCTAAATTAAATAATTTAGCTAAAGATGTTAAATTAATGGTAAAAGGTCAAGATGAAGCAGTTGATCTTGTTGCTAATGCTGTTTTAAGAGGAAGAGCAGGAATTAATGATCCTAATAAACCAATTGGTTCTTTCTTATTTTTAGGACCAACTGGTGTAGGTAAAACACAACTAGCTAAAGCTTTAGCTTTAAATCTATTTGATTCAGAAAAACAAATGATTAGATTTGATATGTCTGAATATATGGAAAAACATTCAGTAGCTAAACTAATTGGTGCACCTCCGGGATATGTTGGTTATGACCAAGGAGGTTTACTAACAGATGCTGTTAGAACTAAACCTTATTCAGTTATCTTATTTGATGAAATCGAAAAAGCACATGTAGATGTTTTAAACATCTTACTACAAGTATTAGATGATGGTCAATTAAAAGATAGTCATGGTCGTTACATTAACTTTAAAAACTCATTAATCATCATGACTTCTAACATTGGTGGTGAATATGTTTTAGATGGTAAAAAAGAGAAAGTTTTAGAAGCAGTTAAAGCTAAACTAAAACCTGAATTCATCAATAGAATTGATGAAATCATCACATTCAATGCTCTAAGCCAAGAAAATATTAGAGACATTGTAAAAACACAACTAGAAGATGTATCTAAACGTCTAACAGCTGAAGACTATTTAGTTGAATTTGATGATAAGATTATTGATTTTGTTGCTAAAGAAGCTTATGATCCAGTTTATGGTGCTAGACCAATTAAGAGATTTATCCAAAGGAATATTGAAAATATTCTAGCTAATGATATCATCTCTGGTTCTTTAAAGAAAAACGTGAAATATAGTTTAAGCTTTGATCTTAAAGATAAAAAGGTGAGTGTCATACCTGCATCGTCATAGCATTAAATACATTGGTCTCCAATGTATTTTTTATATTATTTATATATATTAATGATTTTGTGTATAATTAAAAGCACAATTGAAAAAAAGGAGAAAATATGGCAATTGGAAAATTTGATCGTACTAAACCCCATGTTAATATCGGTACAATTGGTCACATCGACCACGGTAAAACAACATTAACTGCCGCAATCTGTACTTATTTAGCTAAAAAAGGTTTAGCAGAAAAGAAAGACTATGCGCAAATCGATAGTGCGCCAGAAGAAAAAGCTCGTGGTATTACTATTAATACATCACACGTAGAATACCAAACAGCTAAGAGACACTATGCACACGTTGACTGTCCAGGACACGCTGACTATGTTAAAAACATGATTACAGGTGCTGCACAAATGGATGGTGCAATTCTAGTAGTTGCAGCATCAGACGGTGCTATGCCTCAAACAAGAGAACACATCTTACTTGCTAGACAAGTAGGTGTTCCTAGAATCGTTGTATTTATTAACAAGTGCGACGTAGTTCAAGACGCAGAAGTTAAAGAACTAGTAGAAATGGATATTAGAGACTTACTATCAAGTTATGGCTTTGATGGTGACAACGTTCCTATGATCTTTGGTTCGGCTTTAGGTGCTTTACAAGGTAAACCTGAATGAGAAGCTAAGATCCAAGAATTAATGGACGCTGTTGACTCATACATTCCTGACCCAGTAAGAGAAACTGACAAACCATTCTTGTTACCTATCGAAGATATCTTCACAATTACAGGACGTGGTACAGTTGTAACTGGCCGTGTTGAACGTGGTGAAGTTAAAATGAACGACGAAGTTGAAATCGTTGGTTTAAGACCTACAAGAAAAGTAGTTGTTACTGGTATTGAAATGTTTAGAAAAACTCTAGACTCAGCTATAGCTGGTGATAACGCAGGTATCTTACTTCGTGGTGTTAACCGTGAAGATGTTGAACGTGGACAAGTTCTTGCTAAATCAGGTTCAATTAAACCTTACAAGAAGTTCAAAGCTCAAATCTATGCGCTTAAGAAAGAAGAAGGTGGAAGACATACAGCTTTCCATCAAGGTTACAGACCTCAATTCTACTTCAGAACAACTGACGTTACAGGTTCTATCGAACTAGCACAAGGCGTAGACATGATCATGCCTGGTGATAACGCAGAAATTACTGTTGAATTAATTGCTCCGGTAGCAATTGAAAAAGGTTCAAAATTCTCTATTAGAGAAGGTGGACACACAGTAGGTGCTGGTAACGTTACTGAAATTATTGCTTAATTTTCTCTAACTAACTAAAAAGAAGCCCACATGGGCTTCTTTTTTATTTAAATATTCCATATTTAAATAAATGAGTGTAGAATAATAACATATGAGAAAAATTAATACAAGTAAATTTATTACTGAACAAATTAAAGCTATTAGAAAGCAAGTTGGTAAAGGAAAAGTTATTTGTGCTTTATCTGGTGGAGTAGACTCAGCAGTTACTGCTGCTTTAGTTTACAAAGCTATTGGTAAACAATTAACATGTGTGTTTGTTGATACTGGTTTAATGAGAAAGAATGAAGGTAAACTAGTTCAAACAACATTTAAGAAAGTTTTTAAAGGAGTAAACTTCGTTTATGTTAATGCACAAAAGACTTACTTTACAAGATTAAAAGGTGTAACAGATCCTGAAAGAAAAAGAAAAATCATTGGTAAAACATTTATTGATGTTTTCAAATCATGTGTTAAAAGTATTAAGAACTTAAAATGGTTAGCACAAGGAACTATTTATCCTGATATAGTTGAATCTAAAACTAAAAAAGGTAATGTAATTAAATCTCACCACAACGTAGGTGGATTACCTAAAGACCTTAAATTAGGTTTAGTTGAACCTCTAAAGTATTTATATAAACCAGAAGTTAGATTGGTTGGTAAGAAACTTGGTTTACCAAGTCAATTAGTTAATAGACAACCATTCCCAGGACCTGGTTTAGGTGTTAGATCTATTGGTGAAGTAACACCTTATAAGATTAAACTTATTCAAGAAGCTGATGCTATTATCAGACAAGAGATTGAAAAAACTAGTCTTTATAAGAAACTATGACAATACTTCTGTGTTGTCCCAGGTGTAAGATCTACAGGAATTAAAAATGGTAAACGTTCATTTGACAACTTAGTTGTCATTAGAGCAGTTTTATCAAAAGATGCTATGACAGCTAAGTTTGCTCCACTACCATATGCATTGCTTGATAAGATCTCAAAAAGAATTACTGCAGAAGTAAATGGAATAAACAGAGTAGCTTACGATATTACTTCTAAGCCGCCAGGCACAATTGAATGAGAATAAAAAAAGAGCTTATGCTCTTTTTTATTTTGTATCAACCTTATCTTTTAAGACAACGTCGTGTGCGCCACCTTCAACAATTGAAGTTGCACTAACAAGTGTTAAAGTAGTTTTGTCTTGTAGTTCTGCAATTGATAAAGCACCACAGTTACACATTGTTGATTTTACTTTTTCAAGTGACATTCTTACGTTGTCGCTTAAATGACCAGCATAAGGAACATAACTATCAACACCTTCTTCAAATTTAAGTTTAGCATCGCCACCTAAATCGTAACGTTGTCAGTTTCTAGCTCTTGCTGAGCCTTCGCCTCAGTATTCTTTATAGAATGTACCATTGATTGTTACTTTGTTACTTGGTGATTCATCAAATCTAGCAAAGTATCTACCAAGCATAACAAAGTCTGCACCCATAGCTAAAGCTAATGTGATGTGATGGTCTAAAACAATACCACCATCTGAACAGATAGGAACATAAACACCTTTTTCTT
Organism: Mycoplasmoidaceae bacterium; assembly: GCA_045641165.1. Taxonomy (GTDB): domain Bacteria; phylum Bacillota_I; class Bacilli_A; order Mycoplasmatales; family Mycoplasmoidaceae; genus Hennigella. Next base: position 30,753 of record JAZUGL010000006.1, on the reverse strand, counting down.
TTAAGTATTTATCACGTTCTTTACAAACATCAATAACTGAAGTTGCTTGTCCTCTACCTATACCTTTTGTTTCTCTTGTAATACAAATTGATCCACCACCAATACCAACTTTGACAAAGTCAGCACCAGCATCAGCTAAGAATCTAAAGCCTTTTCTATCTACTACGTTTCCTGCACCTACAGGCAAAGAAGGATAACGACCCTTAATTCATTTAATAGCATCAGCTTGTCATTGTGTAAAGCCATCTGAGCTATCAAGACATACTATGTCTACTCCAGCTTTAACTAAAGCAGGAACACGTTGTTTGTAGTCGCGAGTGTTAATACCTGCACCAACAATGTATCTTTTCTTGTCATCAAGTAATTCATTAGGGAACATTTCATGTTGATCATAGTCTTTTCTAAAGACTAAGTATTTTAAATTACCCTTTTTATCTACAACAGGTAATTGGTTAATTTTGTTATCTCAAATTAAGTCATTAGCTTTATCTAATGAAATACCTAATCTAGCTACAACTAAGTTTTTCAAAGGAGTCATAAACTTTTTGATCTTAGTTGCTTTATCCATACGGTTAGGACGATAGTCCTTAGATGTTACTAAACCTAGTAATTTACCATTAGAAGTACCATCAGAGGTAATAGCAATTGTTGAGTGTCCTGTTTTCTTTCTTAAAGCAAGAACATCAGCTAAAGTTTGTGTTTCTTTTAAATTTGAATCACTAACTACAAAGCCAGCTTTGTAATCTTTAACTGCTTTAACCATCTTAGCTTCATTTTCAATAGTTTGAGCACCAAAGATGAATGATACTCCACCTTCTTTTGCTAAAGCAATAGCTAGTCTATCACCTGAAACAGATTGCATAATAGCACTAACCATTGGGATATTCATTCTAATTTTTGGCTTAGAGCCCTTTTTAAACTTAGTTAATGGAGTCTTTAAGCTTACATTAGAAGGAATATTTGTTGCATCACTATAGTTTGGAATCAATAAATATTCATTAAATGTATGAGCAACTTCATCTAAAATCTTTGACATTATCTTACCTCTTTGTGTTTATATGATTTTACAGGTTTTAAATTAAAAGAAAACAAATATTTAATAAAAATGTAAATTAAATGCCTTCTTATATATTCAATTTGATTATATCAAATTGACCACTAATAATATAATTAGAACATGAAAGTCATTTTATTAGTCAACGAGAATATTAAAATTAAACCTAGATTAGGATTTAAACCTAACGAAGTTTTCTATTTCAATGAGAAAAACTGATTAAAAGTTTTCCCTAAGGTTTTAAAAAAGATGCATGATGCTAAAACTATTGTTTTAGATAATGATGGTTTTTTGCCATTTTTATATTTTTCTAAACAAAAAGGTATTTGTGTTTCTTACCCATTAGAAAAAGAGATAGCAACATTAAGCAGAAAGCATAATGATGCTACTTTAATGGTTCTACCATTAAGTTTCATTAATGTGAAACAAACAAGACAATATTGTTTAAACTTCTTGATGAATGAATTTGAAGGTGACAGGCATATTGAAAGATTAGCTATCATGCACAAGTCATTCAAAAGCGGAAAGAAAGCAACTAGATTTAACGGAAAAAGTATCATTATTGCTTCTGATCATGCTGGCTATAAACTTAAACAAAAAGTCATTGCTCATTTGCATGCTAAAAAATACAAGATTATTGATGCCGGAACACATAGCCTAGATTCTACTGCTTACTCACTTTATGCTTTAGTCCTTGGTTTGAATGCAAAAAATGCTAAATTAGGTATAGCAATTTGTGGTAGTGGAGTTGGAATTGCTAATACTATTAACAAATTTAAAGCTTTAAATTGTTCTATCTGTTTTTCACCCCTTTCTGCACAAATTGCAAGACAAAAATATGGTGCTAACGTTTTAGCTATGGGTGGAAGGTTCATTTCTGATGGGTTAGCTAACAAAATCGTAGATAAATTTATTGCTACAAAACCTGGTCAAAATTTTAAGGCAATTAATGGCCTAGGTTTTGAGTTTGATTCTAAGAAATTTTCTAAGTTAAAAATTACTGACCAAGCATCTATTCCAAATTTTCTAAAACAACTTAGCTAAATTTAAGATTCCTGGGTAGATTATTTCTAGTTGAATGCCATGCTTTTTGATCAAATTAAAAGGTATAGCATTCTTTTTATTTTCTTTTTTAGCTAGCATTAAGTTTTGATAACTAATAGCTATAACTTCGTTATATCTTTCAAAATAGATAAAAATATAGCTTAAACACATACCTGAAACTTGCTTAAGATATTCAAGCTGGTGTGTTTTTATTAGCTTTAAATCAAAGTATTCATGGACAGTTTGTTTGCATTCTATTTCGATATATTTGTGATTAATATAGCCAAAATAATCAACTTTAGCTTTAGCTATTAGTTTAGCTACTATAGTTGTTTCATTAATATGCTTTAGAACTTTAATAGGTATTTGTCTTTTTTCTAATAGTCCTAAATTATTAGATTGATAATAAACAATTGTCCGGTCGACCAATTGTTCAATATACATGCCTTTATTACTATTCATTGTATTTCACATAGTAATGGTTGAATATTTAGAAGTTATTGCAAACTAGTTTTAGATAGTAGGATCTATTAAGCTGTTGGCTTTGATTAAGTCTTTAAACAACTGGTCATGCTTATCTAGCCTAGTTTCAACATGTGTTAGTCTATTTTCAATCCTATCTAATCTTTCTAGAATTAACATGTTAAAAGCTTCTTGCCTTTTAGCAAATTCAGCAAAATACTTTGGAACTGTAGCTTTGGTTTCTTTTTATGCATTCTACATCCAGCCGTGTTGTTTAAACAATTGCTCATGTTTATCTAATCTATTTTCAATCTTGACCAATCTAACCTTAATTTCTCTAATTTCAGTAAGTATTAACATGTTAAAAGCTTCTTGCCTTTTAGCAAATTCAGCAAAATACTTTGGAACTCTAGCTTTAGCTTCTTTCTTGCACATTAACACGATAATTGTTTCTTTATTGTCTTTGTATGTTTTAGATAATTGCACTAATTCTTTTGCGCTTATTATCTTAACTACATTATAGAGTTTAGAAATTTCAGATTTATCCATACTTTTTGATACCCTTTAAGGGTATTTCCCATATAGTACTAGTCATAAAAAAATAAATTTGTCACAAAAACTTTTTGTAACAAACTCATTTTTTGGTTAATAAAACTCTAAACTATTTAACCTTTTTGCCAACTATAGTTCTAGTCTTCTTTAGAACTTTATTTAAAAAGACAATAGAATAGATTTCTTCATAGTCTTCCACTAGGTGAACAGTAATGTTATCTAGTACTTCAGCTGGAACATCTTTCAAGAATCTTTCATCTCTAGCAGGAATAATAATTGTATTTACTCCACCTCTATGAGCAGAAATAGTCTTTTCTTTTACTCCACCAATAATTAGTACTTTACCTCTTAAGGTAATTTCTCCTGTCATACTTAAAGTAGCCTTAACAGGTCTATTACTTAAAGCAGAGATAATAGCTGTAGTTAATGTTACACCAGCTGATGGTCCATCTTTAGGAATACCACCTGTTGGGACGTGGATATGAATATCTAGTTTACTAAAGTCTACTTTTTCTAAACCAAACTTCTTAGCATTAGCTTTAACAAAGCCTAAAGCTACTTCAGCTGATTCTTTCATAGTTTCTTTAAGGTTACCTGTAATCTTAACATTACCTTTACCTTTAAAGCTGGTTACTTCTATTTGAAGTAAATCACCACCAGCAGAAGTATAAGCCATACCATTTACTACTCCTGGTATACCTTCTTTGTCTTTTAAAGTATATTCATAAATTTCTTTATCAAGATAAAACTTAGCTTCTTTGATATCAATAGTCTTTGGCTCAATCTTTTTGCTTGAAAGTTGTTCAACAACAAACTTTCTAGCTATTTTCCTAATGATTCTTTCAAGTTCTCTTACACCAGCTTCTAAAGTGTAATGTCTAATCATAAATAGTAAAGCATCATCTTTAAAACTTAAGTCTTTTTTACTTAGACCACAATCTTTTAATACTTTAGGAATTAGATATTGTTTAGCTATAGCTAACTTTTCTAGTTCTGTATAGCTTGTTAGTTCAATAATTTCTAATCTATCATATAAAGCTGCCGGAATTTGTTCTGCATAGTTAGCTGTAGCAACAAACATAACTTTAGATAAGTCATAATCTTCTTCAATGTAGTTATCAGAAAATCTAGAGTTTTGTTCTGGATCAAGTACTTCAAGCATAGCTGAAGAAGGATCACCTCTTTGATCTGAAGACATCTTATCTATTTCATCAAGTAAGAATAATGGGTTAACTACCCCAGCTTTTTTCATAGCTTTAATGATTCTTCCAGGCATAGAACCTAAATATGTTCTTCTATGTCCTCTAATTTCAGATTCATCTTTAACACCACCTAAAGCCATTTTTACAAATGGTTTATTTAAAGCATCTGCAATAGATTTAGCTAGTGAAGATTTACCTACGCCAGGAGGACCAACTAAACAGATAATAGGAGCTTTAGTGTTTCTTGATTTAGCTCTTACTGCTAGATATTCAACTATTCTTTCTTTAACTTTAGTTAAACCATAGTGAGAATCATCTAGAGTCTTCTTTACTTTATTAAAGTCATTATTATCTTTATTTTCTTGTCACCAAGGAATATTTAATAATCATTCAATATATGTTCTAATCATGCTAGTTTCTTGGGGGTTAGAAGCTTCTAGATGATTAATTTCTGATTCTAGTTTTTCTTTAATATGTTTAGGATAGGGGTTTTCTCTTAATCTTTTTCTAAAATTAGAAGAGTCATTTTCTTTAGAAGAAAGTTCTCCTAATTCTTCTTTAATAGTTCTCATCTTTTCTCTTAGATAGAACTCTCTTTGTTGTTTATTTAAAGATTCATTAAGTTTTTTATTAACTTCTTTTTCTACTTTAGATAGATCATTAGGGTTAGATAACATACCATTTAAAGCATCAATCTTTAAAGGTAATGTATTTAAAGCAAGAATTTGTTGTTTTTGATCAAAATGAACTGGTAAGATATTAGCTATCTCATAGACTAAGTCTATGAAATCAGCTGTTTTAGCAGCTTTTTCTTTATCAATAATTACGCTTTTAATTCTAGCTGCAATCTTACTATCATATCTGTCTAGTAATTCTAGTAATGTTTCAAATTCTTTTGATTCATTAATTTTATATAGTTGCGAATCATTAATTAAAGTGTAGTCAGCCTTGATAATCTTTTTAGAACTATCTATAGCAATAGAGTTTATTAAAACTCTATTTGTAGGCATGATTGTTAAAGCCATTTCATTGCCTTTTAGTTCAATCTTTTCAATTTTAGCTAAAACACCTATGTTATAGATTTCTTCTACTTTTTTAATTTCATCTAACTTAGGATTAATTTGAGCAGTTATAAGGATCTCTTTGCCATGGTTATAAGCATCATTTACTGTCTTAAGAGATATTTCTCTAGCTATCTCTATAGTTTTAGAAATATGAGGATAGCAAATAACTCCTCTAGTTATTAACAAATTCTTAACAGTTTGGTTTTTCATATATAAACCCTCCGTATTACTATTTTAGCACATTATTGGTTAGAGTGCTAATTTATTTTTTAAATGGCAGTATTCTAAAAAATATATCTATTATTAACTTTAAAAATAGATTTTGTTTATAATAGTAATAATTATGTCTAATATGGATCAAAACAAAAAACTAAAAATCCTTGCAGGTGTTTTTGGCGGTTTAATGGGTGCTGGTATTGTATCAACAGGTGTTATGACCTATTTATATTTAACTAAACCATCTGGTCCACAACCTATTGTTTTGTGTCAGGTTACATTAGATCTTGATGGAGGAAATATTAAAGGAGAAACATCTTGATCTAAACCGGTTGTTTCTGGAACTTATGTACGTGATTTACCTATTCCTGAAAAAGATGGTTATAAATTTCAAAGTTGGTTTGAAGGTTCTAGAAAAGTTGACTGAGATGAACAAATAACTTCAAATGTAAATTTTAAAGCAACTTACGAAGCTTCTGAAAGCAATAATGTTTTTGCTATTGATTCAGAAGGCAATAAATGAATATGTACATTAGACACTTTGTGTTCATTTGAAAAATCTATTGAATTGACTAAAGTTGGTACAGCAGAAACAAAAAATATCCAAAGAACAGATTTTGGTAATTCCGAAAACAAATATGATATTGAAGTTGGATCTAACATTATGTATTTACCAATAGGATTTTTAGCAAATTGTCCTAATTTTGATGGTGATGTTACATTCTTAACTGCCGATAGTAATTCAAATTTAACATATATAGCTGAAAGTTTTATGGAAAATGATACGTCTTTTGATCAAACAATTGACTTTACAGTATGTAATAACTTAAAATGTGTTTCTAGTTCATTTATGTGCGGTTGTTCAACTTTCAACCAAGAAATTGAATTTGCTGATAGCTTAGAGGTTATAGGCAACGATTTTATGAGCGGCTGTACAAGCTTTGCACAAGACTTCTACTTTAGTCAAAACTTAACAGATGTAGGTATCAACCTATTTTTCAACTGCAAAGGTTTATATACTGCTGGTAAGACCATAACAATAGATACACCTATTGAAAACTTTATTACAGGTAATGTTGGGACTATGTCATGTACTGATAACATAACTTCATACACAATCTATATTGATGGTGCAACAAAAGCCGACTTTGTTGGGGCATTCCCTGACTTGCCTGACGAGCAAACAACAACCTCTTTATATAGAATCCTTACTCAAAAGTAGCAAAAAACACCCCTAAAACAATAAAAGAACTGCTTGTTCTTTTATTTTTTTGTTTTATCTATATTATTTTATATAATATAGTAGTCAAATAAATAAAGACAGAAGGAAAAAAATAAAATATGTCAAAAACAAACAAAATAAAACTATTAAAATCTAAACGTTTTAATGGTATTGCAATTGCTTCAGCTTTAGGTTTAACATCTTTAGCTGCTGCAGCTGCAGCAACTGTAATGACTACAAGTCATGCAGTTAAAGCAAATAATAAAGTAAACTTAACAAGTACTGAAGATAATGCAGCTACTTATGTTAAAGTTGAATTTTTGCCAGGATCTGGTTATGAATCAGCAAAATTCTCTGGTCAAACAATTGTTAAGGTTAAATCAGGAATGCCATGAGCAACCGTAACAAAACCAACAGCAACATTAGAGGGGTCTGCATTCGATGGTTGATATAAAGACCCTACTTGTACTCAACCATGATCTGCAAGCGACCTAGTAACTAGTGTTACTCAAGCTTATGCTAAGTTTACACAAACTTTATATATGGTTCATTTCCAAAGAACAGATATTCCTGGCGTTCAAGGGTCAGTAAGTTATAGCGGCCCAGCAGATGTAGAGTTTACACCAGGTCAAACATTTGGAAAAATTAATATTCCAGTTCCAACATATACATATGCTGCTACAGAACAAAACATTTTAGTTCACACAGGATGACAAGCAATGATTGGTGGACAAATGGTAGACATTACACAAGGTACTGAACTTTCTACAATTGAACAAGATGGAAAAATTTATCCTAAATATACACTTTTGGGAGCTCAAATTAATGGTAGTACAACACCAGTTTTTGTTGATCCAACCGTAAAAAATCAATATACATTAGAATTAGATCATGATATTGGTGTTAAAGGTACTGATTATTCAATAACATGAACTTTAACAGGGGAAGGTTTTACTCCTGCTTCTACTATAGACCAAAGTGGTGTTGTATTGCTTGGCGCAGCTGACGTTAACAAAACTTTAACGATCACTGCCACAGTTACAAAAGACGCAAAAACAACTGTAGCGACATTAGGTATAAATGTTCAACCAACACCAGTTATTTCTGTATTAATTGTAGGTCCAGACACAGTTAGTGTTGGACAAGAAAATGTTCCATATAAGGTATATTTTAATGGTGAAGAAGCTAAGGCTCAAGATTATGATTGAACAGTTGATGATGAATATGCAACAATGAGCGATGGTTTACTAACAATTAAGGGTTTAGAAAACTCTAATTTGACACTAAGAGCTCAAAAGAAAAATTCTGAATTGTATGATGAAATTTCTATTAATATCCAAAGCCCAGTTATTGGCTCAACTGATTACTTCTATAAAGATTCTGGTGATCAACATTGAATTAGATTAAATAAAGACACAGTTGAAAGTGCCAACGATATTACAGCATATGATTTGAATACTCATGAAGAAATTACTGCTATTACAAGAGCAGCATTCAACACAACAGTTTATATTGGTGATAAAGTTGCAGCAATTGGTGACAACTTCCTTGCTGACTGTACAGCATTTACTGGAGGAATAGTTTTCCCTACTGTGGATCCTCAAAGCTCAACTAAATTAGTTTACATTGGTGACAACTTCATGTCAGGTTGTGCTAACTTTGTTGGTTGATCAGCAACAGATGCGCAACCATTTAAAATTCCAGACACAGTTGAAGTTATTGGTGATGCTTTCCTTGAAGGCTGTGAAAAGTTTGTGGGTGCAAATGCTGAAGACCCAACAGGCCCTACATTCACGATTCCATCAAAAATTGAAATAATTGGTGATAACTTTATGGATGCTTGTATAGCATGAAACTCAAGAATGTCTATCCCAAATACAGCTAAATATATTGGTAAAGATTTTATGTATAATTGTACAAGTTTTGAAAGTACAATCAATATTGATTGTGAGGCGTATGCCTTTGTTCCTTGCGATACTACACTATCTATCCTAAACAAAGGAACACCAACTAAACAAATTACTATTTCTGGTTCTAAGGCGGATGACTTTATGAAAACATTCCCTAACTTGCCAGATGCAGAAATTACTACTGACCTTTATAGAAATCTAGTTAAAGCTTAATCTAAAAGGCAAACAAAAAAAAGAAGGTTAAATCCTTCTTTTTTTCTATACGAAAATTATTAAAATAAACTCTTACCTATATTTAAAACTTTTGTTAAGAACTTTGTTCTTATACTAGCTTTTTGTTTAATAATTTCAGGTGTTTGCAATGTAGCATTTTGCTTAGTTTGTTCGAAATATTTAGCCATATTTTTGCTAAATTCTTCATCATAAACAATTAGTTCTGATTCAAAATCTAGATAAATTGAACGATAATCTACATTGCAAGAACCTGTTAAAACATAGTCATCATCTATGATGATTAGTTTGCTATGTAAATAACCATCATACTCATAGGCTTTAATACCAAATTCAATAACTTTTTTTAAATTATCACGGTTAACCATTTGCACATATTTTTGGTTTTTACTATGAGTAATAATCTCTATTTTTATGCCTTGTTCATGACAACTTTTTAATGCTTCAATGATCTTATTTGGTGGACAAAAATAAGGAGAAATTATCTTGATAGATTTCTTTGCATTATAGAAAGAATCTAGTAAAGTATTTTCTAGTGTAAAAGCATTAAAATCTGGTTCAAAAACTAGTAATTGACTTAAAACATTAGAGCTATCAAAACTATGTTTTGAAAGCAATAATTTAGCATCATTTCTAATGTTTTGTTTTGATGCTTCATTAACACTTTTTTCTGTGAATGTTAACCAATAATTTATGAAGGTAATATTCATCGAATTAACTATTGGTCCAGATATTAAATAATTCAAATCTTTTCAATGGTTTTCATATTTTGCCATTGATAAATATTCATCAGCAAAATTTGATCCACCATATAAAGCAACTTTATTATCTATGATAATAAACTTAGAGTGTAAACGGTAGTTAGTTGCACCTTTAAAAGCAGTAAAACCTTTAGGGTTAAAACAAGCTACTTCTATTCCATATTGTCTTAACTCTTGATAAACTTTGGGTTTAACACGATGTCATGAACCCATTCAATCGTATAAAACCCTAACTTTAACCCCTTGGTTAGCTTTTTTAATTAATTCAGCAAAGAATATTCTTGCTCAAAAACCTTTATATTTAAAGATAAAAGATTGAACATTAATAAATTGTTTAGCAGATCTAATCAATTTAATTGATTCTTCAAACAATTTAGTATTGTCATCAATAATGTCAATCTTATTGTTTTTATAAACTGGCTTAGCCATATTGTTATAACCATAAGCAAATAGTCAACCATATTTATGGTTGTCTATTAGTTGTCTAGTTAATTTAAAATCTTCACTAGCTAAATAGACAGATTGGTTTTTTAAATATTGTGATCTTTGTCTTTTTCTTAAAGGGTTAACACCAAAAATGAAAAAGACAATTAAACCAATTATTGGTAAAACCAATATTAGTAAAATTCAACAAGCTTTAGCATAGGCTGAACGGCTTGAAATAGCTATTCTTAAAGCAAAAGCTATCTCTAGAATTGCTACTAAAGCAGCGGTAACAATTAATGGTCAAATTGCCTTAGAATATCAAAAACTTACAAAGGAAATTGCTATTAAAGCAATTAGAACAAAAACAAGCAATCCAAATATTCAAATCTTTGTTTTATTCATATTATTATTTTTTTAAGTTTTATATATAATTATACAAATTATGTAAGAGGGTATAACATGGCTGACATTAATTTAATTAAACAATTAAGACAAATGACACAAGCGGGATTTCTAGATTGTAAAAATGCTTTAGAGAAGCATAATGACAATCTTGATGCTGCTGTAAAAGAATTAAGAGAAAAAGGTTTAGCTAAAGCGGCAAAGAAAGCTGGAGCTATAGCTGCTGAAGGAGCAATAGCAATTACTGCTCACGCTAATGGTGGAGCTGTCATAGCTGAAATTAACAGCCAAACAGACTTTGCTGCTAAAAATGAAAACTTTATTAAATATGTTAATGACATCATGGATGTCTTATCTACTGCAGAAGTAGAAAATGTAGAACAAGCTAATGCTTTAAAATTAGCTAGTGGTGAAACAATTCTAGAAGCTGGTAATGCTATTACTGGTAAGATTGGGGAAAAGATTGGTTTAAGAAGATTTACTAGAATTAAACTAAAAGATGGTAGAGATGTAGGTGTTTACCTACATAACAACAAAAGATATGGTGCTGTTGTTTTATTTGATGGCCAAGCAGATGACCAATTTAAAAAACAAATTGCTATGCATGTTGTAGCAATGAATCCTAAGTTTGTTGACTCTAGCCAAGTAGACCAAAACTTTATTAATACTGAAAAGGAATTATTAAAGAAAGCTGCTTTAACAAATCCTAAATTTGCTGGTAAACCTCAAGCAATGATTGATAACATTGTTAATAAACAATTGCAAAAGAAAATGTCAGAAGTTTGTATTGTTGATCAAGACTTTGACTATGCTCCTGGTATGAAAGTAGGACAAGTTCTAACTCAAAAAGGTATAAAGATTAAATCTTTTGTTAGATATGAACTTGGCGAAGGTATTGAAAAGAAATCAGCTAACTTTGCTGATGAAGTAGCACAACAAATGGGAAAATAATATGAGAAAAAGAATATTGATAAAGATCTCTGGTGCTGCTATAGGTGATAGCGTTAACAAAGAAATCTTTGACATCAAAAAACTAGAAGCAATTTGTAAACAAATTGCTAAGATCAATAAAACTAACTCTGTAGGAATAGTTTTGGGTGGTGGAAACATCTGAAGAGGCAATATGACTAAAGGTAATGCTTTTAGAAGAGCTAATGCTGACTACATGGGAATGATGTCTACAGTTATCAATGGTTTAGCTTTTAAAGAAACATTACACAGATTAGGTGTAAAAGCTGAAATCTATACATCTTTAGAAATAGAAAAGATTTCTTTCCCCTTATCAATTACTTTAATGAATGATGACCTTGCCAAAGGCAAAGTTCTAATCTTTGTTGGTGGAACAGGACATCCATACTTTACAACTGATACAGCATGTGCTATTAGAGCAATAGATATGCATGCTGACCTTATCCTTATGGGAAAAGATGGAGTAGATGGTGTTTACTCTGCTGACCCTAACAAAGTTAAAAATGCTAAATTCTTTAAAGATTTAACTTATGCAGAAGCATTACAAAGAAAACTTAAAATCATGGATTCAACTGCTTTAAGTTTATGTAATGACAACAACATTGAAACCATTGTCTTTGGTGTAAACCAAAAAGATGGTATTATCAAAGCTTTAAAACAACAAGGTAAATTTACTAAAGTTCATAGATAAGGATTAATATGCTAGATTGAAAAACATTGAATGAAGAATTCGATTTGGGCTTTTTAGAAATCGAAGAATGGTTACAAAAGGAATTTGCTAAGATCAACTCTGGAAGAGTTAATCCTAACATGTTTAATACTTTAAAAGTACAAGCATATGGTGAATGAACACCATTAATTCAACTTGCTAACGTTTCAGCAGTTGATGCTAGACAACTTTTAATTAAACCTTATGATCGTTCATTAATTAAAGATATAGCTAAAGCTTTAGCTGAATCTGAATATCGTGTTAATCCACAAGTTAATCCCGACTGTATTAGGATTATCTTTGCTCCTTTAACTGAAGAAACAAGACGTGAAGCAGTTAAAAAAGCAAAAGAATACTTTAATACTGCTAAAGAAAAGATTAGATCTGTTAGACAATCTGTTCAAGCTAAATATAAAAAATCTGCAGAAGTATCTGATGATGACATCAGATATTATGAAGATCAACTTAATAAAGTTACTAAAACAGCTAATACTAAATTAGAGGAAATCTTTGCTAGAAAAGAAAAAGATTTGATGTCTTTATAATGAAAACTGAAACTGATAGACAAAAGAAAGACAGAATATTAAAAGCAAGAAGCAAAACAGGTGTTGTTATTGTTGCTTATTTAGTTTCATACTTGCTTATTTCTATTTTTTCTTCTCCGCAATGGTTCAGTTTTAATAACCAAGGCAACTTAAACATAATGTTTATCTTGAACTTTGTTAACTTATTGTTGGTTGTTGTCTTTTTATATTTTGCTTGTATGGAAATAGGCAAACTCTTTATGCCTAAAAGCAAATTCTTACAAAATTGAAACGTTTGTTCAACCTTTGTCTTTTTAATGGTTGCTTGCTTATACCTGCTTTTAACTAGAAGTAGTTATGTTCTAGCTGAAAAGCCATTAGAATTTCACTTCCAAATGTTCTGTTGAATAACAATAGCATCAATCTTTTTGCTTTGAATTATCAACCAAGCTACTGTTGGTATTCTTTATAAGAAAAGACTAGTTACTAAGAAATATACATTATTTATGTATCCATTCTTATCAGGATTAATGTTACTTTTCTTTATTTCCTTCTTTTATGTAACAGTAATTCATACATGATTTGTCTGCATGCTATTATTAGCTATTTCCATCTTGTCTGATGTCTTTGGTTATGCCATAGGCATTAACTTTGGTAAACACAAAATGGCACCCAAAATTAGTCCTAAGAAATCATGAGAAGGACTACTTGGTTCATATCTTATAACACTAGTGTTACCTGTTGCTATCTTCTTAGCTTTATACTTTGTTCCTGGCGCAGAAGACAAATATAAAGCAATGTATGCTTTTGTTGGTAGTCAATGACTACAAGTAACTACTTCTGAAAACCTTCAACCATACTTCTGAGCTATTTATGTCTCAGCATTTGTTATCTTAATTACTGCTAGTATCTTAGGCGATTTATTCTTTAGTAATATCAAAAGAAGATATAAGGTTAAAGATTTTTCAAATCTTTTACCTGGACATGGTGGAATCTTAGATAGATTTGATGCTCTATCTTTTACATTCATAGTCTTCTTTGTTGTTACTGTTATTTGTCAATTAGCTATCCCTGATGGTTTAAAAGGTGCATGTTATCTATGAAGAAGTTGAGAATTTGCATTCTTGGTATAACAGGATCAATTGGTAGTCAAACTGCTGCCATTTGTAAGAAATTAGGCTTTAAAATAGTTGGTTGTAGTTATCACACTAAACCAAATTTAGCTTTTAAGCTAATTAGAAAACATAAGATCAAATATGTTTTAAATACTACTAAATGCTTGAAGTATGAAAAACTTATTAACTATTGCAAACCAGATGTTGTAGTTAATGCTATTGTTGGCTTTGCTGGCTTAAAAGCCACTATTGCTGCTTTAAAATGTAAAAAGACTTTAGCTTTAGCAAATAAAGAATCAGTAGTTGTTGCAGGAAAGTTTATCTTTAGCTATGCTAAACAACACAAGATTAAAGTAATTCCAGTTGATTCTGAACACACTAGTTTATATTACCAACTAATGAATTTGGATACAAGTAAAATAAACCAAATTTACATTACTGGTTCAGGTGGTAAACTATTAAATTGTTCACAAAGTGAACTTAATAGGATCACTTATAAACAAGCTCTTACTCACTCAAACTGGGTAATGGGTAATAAAATAACTATTGATTCTGGAACACTAATCAATAAGTGTTTTGAAGTAATTGAAGCTTATTGATACTTCCAAACTAAACGTATTAATGTTTTATTAGATAAAACATCTACCACACATTGTGGTGTATTAATGAATGATGGTTCATTCTATTATGTTAGTGGTAAATCAACCATGACATTACCTATAACATGAGCTATTAATGGTTTTAAAGCTCCAACTTCATTTATCAAAAGAGATTATTGCCAAGCAAAACAAAATGTCTTAATGACAATTAATAATGTTAAACCTATTAGTTTTGCTTATCAAGTAATCAATGACAAGACTAATAGTCTTGGCATCATTATTAATGCTGCTGATGAAATAGCTCTAGATCTATTCAAAAAGAGCAAACTTAAATTCATTCAAATTGTTCCTTTTATTGAAAAAATGCTTAAAACAATCCCTAGAAAAACTATTAAAAACTTTGAAGAAGTTGAACAATTTGACCACGCTGTTAGAAAATTGATAAGAAAAAATATATAAAAATACATATTTTTATATAATCTCTTTTATAGGCCTACCCATATGGTTACAAAGAAAGATTACAAAGAGTTTTTTACTCATAAAAAATATAGCATTCTTACACAAGAAGAATTTGACCTGATAAGTGAATATTGTAATTTTTCTTTGCAGTTGCCAGAATCTGGACATGATTGTGTTACTGTTACCATCACTACTAATGAGGTTTTGCCTCAAAGAATTTTTGATAAATTAGTTAATAATACTATTCCTAATCTAGAAATTGTGGTTAATTCTAAAAACCCAAGTTCTAATTATGAACAAATTCATGAATACATTAAGTCTTTTTTAAAGACTTGCCATCCTGATTCATATACATTAAAAGAAGTTTTAACTCCAAATAACATTACTGTTAGTGATCAAACTATCTTTTTAAAGTATGTAACTCAAACAGATAAAAATGCTGTGATGTTAATAGAAAAAGAATTACTTCTTTATCTATCTAAAGTAAACTTTAACATTACTAAAATTGAATATGTCTTAGACACTAAAAAAAGAGACATGATGCTTGAGGCTGAACAAGAAAAAAGAAAAATGCTTGAGCAAACTATGAAGATATCTTATGGTCCACAAGATCCATTATCTAGATATAAAGGCTCATTTGTAGTTAGAGGAGACTTTACTAATCTATCAGAGATAGACCAAGATGATATTGGTCTAACACTTAATGTTAAAGGTGAACTAGCTATTGTTGAATCAAGAGATGCTAAGAAAAACCCTAATATTAAACTATATAAGTTTGTTATCTATGACTATGCTAATGGTGCCTTAACATTAACTTACTCTGCTTTTAAAACTCCAGTAAGCTTTAGTACTAAAGTACCTAAAATGCCTGTAGCTTACTTAGATGCTTTTAAAGAAGGCCAATGAGTAAATGCTAACATTACTATTCAATCTAATAAATATACAAACTTTGAATTACAAGGCTCAATCAATAGGATTTATCCTATTGAAATGCCAAGTCAGTTTGTTGTTAGTGATGATGCGCAAGAAAAAAGAGTGGAATTACTATGCCACTCTAATATGTCGGCATTTGATGGGATTAAAAAACCTTCAACTATCTATAAGTTTGTTAAGAAACAAGGCTATAAAGCTATTGGTATTCTAGAAAGAAATAATGTTCAATCTATTCCAGCTATAGCTGCAAGTCAAGCTGATAGTGGAATTAAACCACTATATGGTTGTGAATTTGAAATGATTGACAAATTCATTCCCGTAGTAGTTAATCCGGTTGATGCTAACCTAAGTCAAGCATCATATGTTATTTTTGATATAGAAACCACAGGTTTATATCCACAATATGATGATCTATTAGAGTTTGGTGCTATTAGATGAAAAAATGGTCAAATAGTAGATCGTGTTGATTTCTTTGCTAAACCTACTAAGCCATTAACACCTGTAGCAATTAACATGAGTCATATTACTAATGACATGGTAGCTAATGGCTTAAGTCAGAAAGAAGCTTTAATTAAAATTAAAGAATGAATTAAAGATGATGTTTTAATTGCTCACAATGGTATTAGATTTGACTTATCATTCTTAAATAAACTATGTGAAAGATTTAATGTTGAACCAATTAAGAATGCTTTAATTGATACTTTAGTTATCTCTCATTCTTTAAATACCCACATGGGTAGACATAATCTAGGAACACTAACTAGAAAGCTTAGAATTGACTATAACGAGTTAGAAGCACACCGTGCTGATAAAGATAGTGAATACTTGCTTGCTGTATGACAATACTTTTTAAAACAATTATTACTAAAAGGTATTAATAATGTTAATGAAATTAACAACAAACTACAAAATGCTGCCCTAAAAGCTAACCGTAGAGGCTATATTGTTGATGTCTATGTTAAAAATGAAGCAGGAATTAAAGACTTATTCAAACTTGTTTCTAAATCTCTAACTACTCAACTTTATCAAAGGGATGATGACCAAGAAGAAAAAGGTTTGACCAACGGTCAACCTAAAATTCACTATGAAGATCTGGTTGAATGTAAAGATAACATCATTATTGCTCCTTCTCCATATGAAGGCGAGATTTGAGAATCTGCTCTAACTGATACCCAAGAAGAACTTGAAAGAAAAATTAAGCTTTATGACTATATCTTTGTTGCTCCTGCTAAAAATGCAGAACATTATGTTAAACAAGAAAAACTAACTAAAGCTTATATTAATGATGCATTGACAAAGATTGTTAATACATGTAAGAAACTAGACAAAAAAGTTTGTGCAGTTTCTGATTGTTACTACCTTTATCCAAATGAAAGAATTATTCATGAAATCTATGTTTATACAAAACAATTAGGTGGGGCAAGACATAGACTATATAGACATGATGGATCAACTTATGTTCCTGATTTCCATTTCATGACTACAAACGAAATGCTAGAAGCATTTAATTTCTTAAAAGATAAAGAATTAGCTAAAGAAATAGTTGTAACTAATACTAATAAATTTGCAGACGAAATCAATGAAGTTCATCCAATTAAAGATGGTTTAAATACTCCTAAGATTGAAAATGCAGAAAACATGCTTATTGAACTAGTTAATAAAACTGCTAAAGAAAAATATGGCCAACAACTTGATAAAGCTATTGCTGATAGAATTGATAAAGAATTATCAGTTATAGTTGGTCATGGTTATTCAGTAATTTACTGAATAAGTCACTTACTTGTTAAGAAAACAAATGAAGATGGTTATCCAGTTGGTTCAAGAGGATCAGTAGGTTCTTCACTTGTTGCTTTCTTGGCTAACATCTCTGAAGTTAATCCTTTAGCTCCACACTATGTGTGCAAAAAATGTCATCACTTTGAATGAGCAGAAAATGCTGGTGTAGATGGTTTTGACTTACCACACAAAAAATGTCCAGTCTGCGGTGAAGATATGTTTAGAGATGGACATAATATACCATTTGAATCATTCTTAGGTTCTGAAGGAAGACCTAAAATTCCTGATATTGATTTAAACTTCTCAGGAGAATATCAAGGTAAAGCTCATAACTTTATTAGAGACATGTTTGGTGAAGCTTATGCTTTTAGAGCAGGTACCATAGGTACAGTCGCACAAAAAACAGCTTTTGGTTATGTTAAATCTTACTTTGAACAAAAAGATCCAAACTCTAATCCAAGTAATTCATTAGTAGATGTTCTTGCTAAAAAATGCGAAGGCGTTAAAAGAACAACAGGACAACACCCTGGCGGTATTGTTATTGTTCCACAGAACAATGATATTTTGAACTTCTGTCCTTATAACTATCCATCTAATGATAAAAACAAAGATTGATTTACTACTCACTTTGATTTCCACTCTATAGATAAAAACTTATTAAAGTTTGATATTCTAGGTCATGATGAACCTACTATCTTAAAACACCTAGAAGATTCAACAGGTGTTAAACTTGAAACTATTCCATATCATGATGACAAAGTTATGGAATTGTTTGCTGACTCTAAAGCTTTGGGCGTAGTTGATGACAACTACGACACGGCCCAACTTGCCACTATGGCCCTTCCTGAATTTGGTACATCTTTAACTAAACGTATTGTTGAAAAAACAAAACCTTTAGGTGTAGCAGACTTAATTAGAATTTCCGGTTTAAGTCATGGTACTGGCGTTTGAAAAGATAATGCCGAAGATTTAATCACCGATGGTGCACAACTACAACAATTAATTTGTTGTAGAGAAGATATTGTTTACTATCTAACACAATGTGGTGTATCCTTCACAGATGCCTTTAACATCATGGAAAAAATTAGAAAAGGTAAAGGTGTTGATCCTAAATTTGAACAAATGATGATTCAAGCTAATGTACCAAAATGATATATTAACTCATGTAAAAAGATAAAATATCTTTTCCCTAAAGCCCATGCAGCTGCTTATGTTATTGACGCTTTAAGAACTGCATACTTTAAAGTTTACTATCCAGTTCATTTTTATGCTGCATGGTTCTCAGCAAGAACTGCAGAAGCATTTGATATTGAAAACATTCCTAAAGGAACAACAGTTATTAAAGGTATTTTTGAAGACTATAAATCTAGATTAAAAACTAAAGACTACACAAAGAAACTAAAAGTTAAAGAAGAAAACTTAATTCCTATTTATGAAGTAGCACTAGAAATGTTTGCTAGAGGAATTAATATGTTAAATATTGATTTAAATAAATCAGATGCTACACAATTCCTTCCTGAAGGTAATGATGTTAGACCACCATTTACTGCTTTAGATGGACTTGGAGCTGAAGCTGCTAAGTCAATTATTGAAGCTAGAAAGATTAAACCTTTTAGCTCAATTTCTGATCTAGAAAAAAGAACAAAGTTGTCTACAACTTTGATTGGTAAACTACAAGACCTTGGTGTACTTAATGGTCTAGATGATGACGAACAAATGCGTTTGTTTTAGTGTATAATGTTCTAGCCTAATAGCCAATCGCTATTGGCAACAATAGAGGAAACTCCATGCTTGCACTAGGCGTTAGCCTGGTAGTGATTGTGTGTGAACAATAAATAAGTCACAGCATCCCCACATGACGGAAAGTTAAGTCTAAAGTAGCAATACCATGATAAGACTTTAATAGTGCCACAGAGACGAGCTAATTAGAAATAATTAGATGAAACGCGGCAAACCCCACAAGCAAGAAACCTAAATTATGGTAAGGGAATGATCTATTAAGAATTGAATTAATAGGTTGATAAAGTATCCAAAGCATTATGTCAATTTGACACCTAAATACTTTATAGATAAATGATTGGCCTTTACAGAACATGGGTTATATTAGGCAGGGAAATAGCACAGCAATGTGCTATTTTTATTTTCAAGATTGTGGGCTAAAAGTGTTTAAAAGCTTTTATATATACATATAATTATTAGGAGAGAATTTTCTATAAAAATGGGATCAAGAGCTATATTAACATGGTTGGTTGGTTCAACCGTGGCGGCTGGATTTAGTGTGTCAATCATAGCCATTGTAAATTCTAATGGTATTGGAGCACAAGTTGTTGACAACCAAGTTTGAAAATCAGACTGCGTCTTTGATAATGGAGATGGTGGTTTGAGCAAACTATATGGTCGTTTTGTTGTCAGTTTAGATAATGTAGTTGGTGATGAAACTGTTAGACCAAGTATTGCTGCAGCTTATAACTCTGCTGGAGAAAGAGTAGATTACATCAAGGTACTTGATGATAGTAAAGTAATTCCTTTAGAAAAAGGTGCAAAATATGTTCCTATTAATATAGGTTTTTCAAGACCAGAAATGTATAAACCAGAAAATGGTGATTCATATACTTTCGATTTAAATGTAACAATTGGTGCCAACTATACTTCAAGAACAAAATTAATTCAGGGTTTAACCCTTACTTGCGGAAAAGTTACTACTCGCGACAATTTTACATATACAAGTGGAAATGCTACAATAACTGGGTGAAACACTGCAAGTGATTATCAAGATTGCACTATTTTCTTATTGCCTGAAGGGGTCAAGACAATAAATGCTAATGCATTTGCTTCTAAAATTCCATCAGGAATGAAATCTCTTTGTCTTGACCCTACTTATGGTATGGGCAAACCAACCCTTGAAACTATTGGTAATTCTGCTTTTAGTTATGCACCATTTACTTGTGGTTGTACTATTCCTTCAAGTGTTAAGACTATAGGTAGCTCTGCTTTTACCCATACTCAATTTTCTGGTCTTAATTTTGGTTCCAACCCAGAAGATAAATGTGCTTTAACAACTATTGATGTATCCGCTTTTGAATTTTGCCAAAGTTTTCAAGGTGATATTAAATTTCCAGAGGGTGTTATAACTATAAAGAAGTCAGCATTTAGATATGCTCGTCTTACTGGTGATGTTTATTTACCAACAACAATTAATACTGTTGGTGACCTAGCTTTTGCTACCGTTAATAACGCTACCACCCCTTTTAAATTTATAATTCCTGAAGGAACTGCTGTTCAATTTGGCGGGGAAGTATTTTATGATGCAAAGTTATCTGAATTTATATATCCAGATGCATCAAAAGGTTATACCTTACCTGGGGGCATATTCCGTGGCTGTCGATGACTAACTAAAGTGTCTCTTCCATCAACAGATCTTAATGGAGCTTGAAATCAGTTTCTAAATTGTTCTGTTTTAAGTTTATTAGATTTGTCAAGAGTTGAAACCCCTTCGCAAGGTTTTTTTGTAAAAAGCAATCCAAATATTTTTAAAGGTGCTTGTTCTCAAGTCGACAAAATAACTGTTTTAATAAAAGATACACCAGAAATTGTAGAAAAAGAAGAAACACTTAGAAATAATTTAATTGCTTCTGGTATTCCAAAAGACAAACTAGTTATTGAACGTGTTAAAAATTAAAATGGTAGAGGAGAAAAAATGAAATACAAAGTAGTAAAATCAAAACCTTGAATTAATGAATTACAAAAAACTATAGATACATGAACTAAAAAAGGATGAGAATTAGTTAGTCATGCTTCAAATTCAGGAACTGCAGGACACACACTAATCTTTAAAAAGAAATAGACATATAATCAAATGGCTATTGGAACATAGCCAAGCGGAAAGGCGGAAGATTCTGGATCTTCAATGCGTAGGTTCGAATCCTACTGTTCCAGCCATTATGAAAAATAGCACTATGTGCTATTTTTATTTTTATAATATATATCCACTATGACCAAGTCATTTGATGTAATTGTTATTGGTGCAGGACATGCAGGACTTGAAGCAGCATTTGCTACTTCAAATTTAAAATTAAAGACTGCTTTAATTACATTAAACAAAGAACATATTGGCGATACACCTTGTAATCCTTCAGTTGGTGGACCAGCCAAAGGAGTTGTTACAAGAGAAATCGATGCTTTAGGTGGAATGCAAGCTAAAGCAGCTGATGCTTGTCAACTTCAAATGAAGATGCTAAACCAAGCTAAGGGTGCTGGTGTTTGAGCTTTAAGAGCTCAAATAGATAAAGTTGCTTACCATGACTATTGAGTTAAAGCAATCAAAAAACAAAAACATTTAACTCTTATTATTGACGAAGCAAAAGAATTAATTATTAAGAATCATAAACTAGTTGGGGTTAAATGTGGCAAAGCCACATATATGGCTAAAGCGATGGTTTTAACAACAGGAACTTATTTAAAACCTATTTGCCATCGTGGGCAAGAACAACTTCATGAAGGTCCTTCAGGTCAAAAGGGAGCAAACTATCTTTCAGATAGTCTAGTTAAAGAAGGTATTAAATTAATTAGATTAAAAACTGGAACACCTCCAAGAATTTTAAAATCTAGTATTAACTTTAAAAAAATGCAAGTTGAAAATGGAACAAATGATATTTTATCATTTGAACATTACAATCCAACTATCTTACCTTTTGATCAACAAGTTCCTTGCCATTTAACTTACACAAATGAAAAGACACACAAGATTATTAGAGACAACATCTCTAAATCTGCCATGTATTCTGGAAGAATACATTCTATTGGCCCAAGATATTGTCCTTCTATAGAAGATAAGGTAATGAGATTTGCTGATAAAAATAGACATCAAGTCTTTGTTGAACCTGAAAGTCAACAATGAGATAGTATGTATCTTCAAGGTTTATCTACAAGCTTTGATAGAAAAACACAAGAAAAGATCATCAGATCTGTTCCTGGTTTAGAAAAAGCTGTCTTCCTTAAATACGCGTATGCAATAGAGTATGATGCAATTGATCCTACACAACTAAAGCTTAACTATGAGCTTAAGAAAATAAAAAATTTATTTTGTGCTGGCCAAATTAATGGTACTTCTGGTTATGAAGAAGCAGCAGGACAAGGTTTGCTTGCTGGCATCAATGCTTATTTAAGCATTAAAGGTAAAAAACCTTTAATTCTAAAAAGATCTGAAGCATACTTAGGTGTTTTAACTGATGATATCATGACTAAAGGTATAACTGAACCTTATAGGTTATTAACTTCTAGAGCTGAACACCGTCTATATTTAAGAAATGATAATGCTCAAGAACGTTTAATTAAATATGGTCATGATCTGGGTCTTGTTTCACAAGAAGTTTACAAAGACTTCAAAAAGAACAATGACTTATTTAACAAACAAATGAAATTTTTAAAAACACATTATGTTTATCAAAACAAAACTTTGCTAAATAAATATCACGCAGGCAATATCGCTTTATATAAGCTATTAAGAAGACCAGAAGTTAAATCATTTGATGTTTTAAATGTCTTTAAGGTTAAAAACCTTAATCCAATGGTTTGCAAAAAGCTAGACATCTACATTAAGTTTGAAGGTTACATTAATAACCAACTTAAAGCGATTAAGAAATTATCTAACCTATCTAAAGTTTCTTTAGATAAGATTAAAGATTATAAAGAAGTTCCTAATTTAACTCTTGAAGCAAGAGATAAACTAAACAGAATTAAACCATTAGATCTAGAACAAGCAAGCAGAATTTCAGGAATCAACTTAGTTGATATAGCAATCATTAAAAACTATATAAATAATATTAAGAAACATGGATAAAAAAGAATTTCTAGACAAGACTATTGATTTATTTGCAATTAAAAATTGCAATAGACAACTTATAAGCAAACAACTAGATGCTTATAAAGACTTTTTGCAATATCAAAATAAATCTATGAATCTAACAAGGTTAGATGGCGATGATGTTATCTGGTCTAAATACTTTTGACAATCAATTATGGTTTATGACTTAGTTGACTTTAGCAAAGTTAAAACAGTATTAGATGTAGGAAGTGGTAGTGGTATTCCAGGAATAGTTATTAAACTATTCTTTCCTAATATTAAGTTAACAATAGTTGAATCTAGTCATAAGAAATGTGGTTTTTTAAACCAATTAGTTCAATTACTACATTTAAATAATGTAGAAATCATTTGTCAACGTATTGAACAAACTAGCACAAAAAGACAATTTGATTTAACTACTGCTAAAGCAGTAGCTCCTGTAGAAACTATTTTAGAGATGCTTGTTCCATTTACTAAGGTTGGTGGAACAATCGTTGTTCCTAAAAGTAAAAACTTTTTAACTGAAGTTAAAGATTTAAATAAGGAACTAAAACAACTAGGGGCTAAATTAAATACTATAGATGTACGCGAAGACGCTAATATCGCTTTTTATACTATATATGCACATAAGGTGGCTAAAACAAACCCTAAGTATCCAAGAGACTATAAAAAGATAATCAAAGGATTTGATTATGCAAAATAAAACTATTGCCATCTTTGATCTTGATAGTTCGGTTAGACAAGACCTAGAAGTATTAATCTTTTCTAATTTATTAGAAAAGAAGTATGATTCAGTCGCAGTTTTAGACTTAAACGCGGGCGCACAAAATCGCTTTTTAAAAGCTATAGACTGGAAAGAATTGGCGCAATTTGACCAAGCAAGAGTGTTTGACTTAACTTTATACCAACTTTGGTCTAACGAGTCTCTAAACGCAAATAAAATAGCAAGTTCGGCTAGTTCTTTGTCAGACAAAAACGAAATTTTGCTAATTAACCCTAACCATAACAAAGATAAGGTCAATGATGAAGTGTTGCAAGATGTTGAACACTTTGTGCTATTTGCAAAAATAAAAAATAATATGCCCGCGCGTATATTAGATTTTTTCTTATCACACACATTTAAAAATAAGAAAATATATTTATTTCTAACAGACTATACAAATAATATTCAAAATCAGAAAGAGTTAATTGCTTTAAGAAAACAATTTAAAAATGCTTTTGTTTTAATTGATACAATTAATACCTTACCAAATTACAAAACTTTGGATGATATTGAAAATATCGATCCATGATTGGAAATCTATAAAAAAATAAATAGCACCTTTTAGTGCTATTTTATTTACTTAGCTTTTTCTTCTTTAACAAAGGTATCAGCTTGTTTGCCTTTTGTAAAAACAATTTTTCTTTGCTGTTTAACTATTTCAGGTAAAAGAATTTCACCATCCGCTTTATCTACAACTTTAGTTGGTTGTCCTTTAGCAGCAGCTATAGCATCAGCTAGAATTGTGATTAATAATCATTCTGTTCTAGATGAATGTGTGTTAGCTGGAATAATGAAATCCACTAAGTTAGGGTTAGCATTAGTATTAGCTAAAGCTACTACTGGGATTTTTAAATCTCTTGCTTCTTTTACCGCATTGTGTTCAGCAATAGGATCAGTAACAATTACAACTTGAGGTAAACCTCTCATATCTTTAATACCACCAATAAACTTTTCAAGTTTTGCGATTTGTTTATTGATGTCTAGTTGTTGTTTCTTTGTATATCTTTGAATTGTGTCTGAAGCAACTAAAGATGTTAATCTATTCAATTTATTAATTGAATTAGCTACAGTTCTGTAGTTAGTTAATGTTCCACCTAATCAACGTTGGTTGATATAGAAAGCACCAACTCTTTTTGCTTCTTCTACAATAAATTTCTTAACTGAATCGTTGTGTGTACCAACAAATAGAATCTTAGCTTCTTGCTTTGCAAGATCATATAAAAAGTTATATGCTCTGTTTAGAAATACTAGTGTTTTTAAAACATCAATAGTATGATTTCTAGCATTTCTTGAACGGTAAATGAATGGAGCCATTTTAGGGTTTCATTGGTTGTTTGGTAAGCCAATGTGCGCACTAGCTTCCATTAATTTACTAGCAGATACTAGCTTTTTATAATTACTATTCTCTTTATTAGCATCAAAGAAAGCATTTACTTTCTTTTCGATTTCAGCTTTACGATCAACAACTGGTCTATCAGTAGGCTTTTTACCAACTGGTTTTTTTGTTATTGTCTTTTTAACTGTTGCTTTTTTAGCAACTGGTTTAGTTTCAGCTTTTTCAGCTTCAACTTCTTTTTCAACTTTTTTTTCTGTCATATTTTTCCTTTTTTAATTTTAATTAAGTTATTCAGCAAGCTTTAGTTCATTAAATCCAATGTCGAATGATTGCATTCTACCAAATATATCATATTCGACAGTTGCGATTTGTTTTTCTAAATTCAAAGCTACTACGTTACATTCAATACCTTCAAAAGAGCCAGAGACAACAACAACTTTTTGACCAACTTTGAATGGAGCTTCGCTCAATACAACTTTTGGACCATGTTCTTTAGCTTCGGCTTGTTTTACTTCTGCATCAAGGGCAATTTTGTTTGCATATTCTGCAGCAGCTTGTTCATTAACAAGTCTTTCATATTCATCCATAGAACATGGTATAGGCAAAGCACCTTTACCAGTTGAACCCACAAATCCTAGAATACCAATAGTGTTTCTGATAGCATATCAGATTTCAGGTTCCAAGTTAGCATTAATAAAAATATAACTTGGGAATCTGTTTACACGTTTAGTTTTAATCCTTTTATAACGACCATCAGGCAAAGCCTCTCATCTAACTGTCTTAGAGTTTTTAAGAGTTTTTGGCATGTTAGGATCGTTTTTATTAAAGATCTCTTCTTTTGATTGTGGTTTCATGAACACTCTAACTTCTTTAACCTTTGGTTCAGCACCATTGGCAAAATTAGCAGATGGTTCATTTTCTGATGGTTTTGCAAAGTTTGCATAACCATAGTTGTTCATCTTTTCTCTTATTGCTTCAGCAATAGATTCTTCTTTACCACCAATTGCAGTAATAACATATCATTGTGTTCTATTAATAATAGACATTTTGATTCTCCTATTTTCTTATTGTGATGATAATCATATCAATTGCGAAGAAGATAATTGCTAGAATAACTGAAACAACAATGATTGTGACAAAATCTTTAGAGATTTTATCTTTCTTTTCCCAAGAAATTCTACTTGCTTCCTTGCCCAAACCTTTAGATCAAGTTTGCAAAACTTGTTGAGCTGAACGATTCTTAGATGGATCGTTAAGCTTTTTAATCTTGTCATTGACCTTTTTAATTTGGTCTTGGATATCAGTTTTTTTCTTAGGATTAGATGTTGTCTTAAGTTTGCTTTCTAAAGCTTTTAGCTTTGTTTGTTGTTTAACAATTTCCTTGTTAATCTTTTGCAAACGCTTTTGAGCAGCTTTAGCTGCTTTGGCTTGCTTAGCTAATTGCTTTGGATTAGTAACCTTAGGTTGTTCAGCTTTAATTTCTTCTGCCATTATCTTGTTTCCTTGTGTGTAGTAACTTTTTTACACTTTGGACAATATTTGTTTAAAACGATACGTTTAGTTGATAACGTATTCTTCGTAACATGATAGTTACGACTTAAACATTCGTCACAAACTAAAATAACTTTTTTTCGCATAATTGTTATTCTTGTTATAAAAAAGAGAGCTTTTGCCCTCTAAGATATAACCTACATATTATATATAGATTTTAAAATTAAAACAACTATTTCTTTTTAGTCTCTTTGTGTAGAGTAACTTTTCTACACTTAGGGCAGAACTTTTTAAGTTCTAGCTTGTCTGGATTAGACTTAGGATTTCTAAAAGTTAAATAGTTAATTGAGTGACAAACACTGCATTCTAGTCTGACTTGTCTTTTAAGTGCCATATTTTATATCTCTTTCAAATAGTTGTTTTATTATAGTGTATATTTTAGTTTATTTTGTTGATAATCTTTTGGATTGTTACATCTGGTTGAAAACCAACTGCTGTTTCTAATACTTTTTTATCTTTGATAAAGACTAAAGTAGGAACTGCTTGGATAGCAAATTTAGCTGCTAAGTCACTAAGTTTATCAATATCTATTTTACAAATAGTTCAATCTTTATTTTGACTTGCAACTTTTTCTAAAATAGGCGCAAGCATCTTGCATGGCCCACATCATTGCGCATAAAAATCAAGAATTATTTTTTGATTTGTATCCATGATTTTTTCAAAATCATTGATGTTATTAATAATCATTATTTGGCAGCTTTCTTAGCATTAACTTCTTCTAAGTTTCTTGCAATAAAGTGACATTTTGGATAATTAGAGCAGCCAATAAATGTTTGGCCTCTTTTATTAACCATTTGTCTTAGATTGTGTCCACAAAGTGGACATTTAACATCTAAATCTTTTCTTCCTGGGAATTCAGCATACTTACATTTTGGATAATCTGAACAACCAATAAATTGTTTCTTAGTCTTAGGACTAAAACGATAAACAAGTGGTTTACCACATTTAGGACAAACTCTGCCTTCAACATATTGTGTTGTAGCTTTAACTGTTTTGTTTTTAGTTGCTACACGCTTTTCAAAAGCAGGGACAAATGATATTAATCATTTATTTCACGGTTCTTTCTTTTCGGCTATAGCATCAAGTCTTTCTTCCATCTTTTTAGTAAAGTCTTTATCAATAACATCATCAAAGTTATTAATTAAACCTTCAATTACGGTATTACCTAATTGAGTCATATAGAAGGCTCTTTGTTTAACTTCACAATAACCTCTTTCAGGGTTAACATCCACCATCATTCTATATGTTGAAGGTCTGCCTACTCCTGCTTCATCTAAAGCTTTAACCAAGCTTGCTTGGTTATATCTTGCAGGTGGTTCAGATACGTGTTTAGTTATAACAATGGATTTAGCTGAAAGCTTGTCGCCTTCTTTATAATCATGGCTTGTACCTTTAGATTCTAAAGGTTCATCACGATATACACGTTTATAACCATCAAAGTCAATTACATTAGAATATGTATAGAATTTACAACCATCGTTTTTAAAACGGATAGTTTTGTGAATATATCTGCAAGGAGCCATAAGGCTAGCAATAGATCTTCTTCAGATTAATTCATACATCTTGAAGTATTCATCTTTAATCTTGCCTTTAAGTTTAGTAGGAGTTAGAGATGGATTAATAGCTCTAATACACTCATGAGCATCCTGCACATTATCTTTTTTAGCTTGTTTAGCAAGGTTTCTAGCGTCAAAACCAATTCCAAGGTAATCTTGGCCATAAACTGCTTGAATAAAGCCTCTAGCAGCTTTTTTAAATGAGTCTGACATTCTAACACTATCAGTTCTAGGATAAGTAATAAGAGCTGTTTGTTCCTTATCTATAGATATACCTTCATATAGATCTTGGATTACTTTAGTAATCTTAGAGATTGATCAACCAAATCTATTACTTGCAACTTGTTGCAATGTAGAAGTTTTAAAAGGTTCAGAAGGGTTTCTTCTTCTAATTGTTTCTTCCTTTTTACCCTTTGGGTAATAAACTTCGAATTTGTCTTCTAGACCTTTTTTAACTTTGTTAGCAGCTTCTTCTGTTTTAAAGTCTACACCAGCTTTTTCTTCATCGCCTTTTAAAACATCTTTAACGCTTGCAGGTATCTCTCTTAGAATAAGAGGATCATTATTACTTAGAACTACGTCAAGTGTATATGTAGTTACAGGTTTAAATCTTTTAATTTCTTGTTCACGTTCATAAATAAACTTTAAAGCAACTGATTGAACTCTACCAGCTGAAGAACCTCTAAATTTGTTTTTAACAAACTTAGATAAATCATAACCAACAATTCTGTCTAGAATTCTTCTAGCAAATTGAGAATGAACTCATTCAAGTTCAATCTTTCTTTCTTTTTTAATGGCATCTTCGATGGCATCTTTAGTAATTTCGTTAAAGGTAATTCTTGTACATTTAGCTTGTTCAGGCTTATTTAATACTTCATATACGTGTCAAGCTATAGCTTCACCTTCACGGTCAGGGTCGGTAGCTAGATAAACTTTTTTAGCTTTAGAAGCCATTTTCTTAATTTTTTCAATAACTTCTTTTTTAGATTTTCTTGTTTTCTTATCAACTGAAATCTTTCAGTTTGGTTCATAAGTTTTAGGATCAAAACATTTATTTCCTGAAGTAGGAATATCTCTAATGTGGCCCACAGTTGCAATGATGTCATAATCATTGCCTAAGTATTTCTTAATTGTTTTTTCCTTGTTTGGGGATTCAATTACAACTAGATTTGCTGCCATATTGCTAATCAATTATATGTATTATGATCCTTAGTTATAGTAAGAAAAAATCTTATATATATTACATATATATAAAAAGTTTTTTAACTCTACTTTATTCAACCGTGCGCTTTGAATTGGGCATCGACTTTTTTATTAAAAGCTCTTTGTTCGTTAATAAAATCAACAAGGATTTGCCTTGTGGTTGGTTGTTTAAGACCTTTGGGTCTAACAGCATGTGGTTTGTTAATTTTAGTTAAGCAAATCTCATCATTAATGAGATTCTTATTTAGTTTAGCATCTTCAATTCTATACATTGTGCTCATATTTATTATATGCACCAAATTTTGTTTGTTTTTGTGATTACAAACAATATTAATTTATTAATATTTTTAGCTTAAACTAAAGACAATTTTGCTTAAATCTTCTGGTTTTTCAATGATAGTAAGTTGGCAGCCTTTAAATAATTTTTGGGTTTTGTTGTCTAATACAGATTTATGAATAGTAATGTTTATACCTTCTTCTTTAGCATAGTTAGCTAAAGCTAATAATTGTTTTGATTTAGGTTTTTGTAAAACAACTGCTTGTCTGCTTAAACCTAAATAAATTCTTTCTGGAAGCTGTCTTGTATAGTCAATACCGTTTTGTAGCTTTCATATTTCTGAAATAAAAGCATTGTTAATAATTACATCTTGATCATTAAGAACATTTTGAAATGTTCTATTATCTTGGTTTTTCATTTCATCCATATAAAAGATATTTCTTGTTTTGTATTGAGCAAGAACTTCTAGCATTTCTTTATTGCTTAAACTAATTCACAAAACATTTACTTTATTGTTTTGTAAATAATCTATATATTGTCAAGTATTTACATCATTGATATCTGCGTATATAGAAACCATGTTCTCATTTAATAA
>JAZUGL010000005.1:0-60395 GCA_045641165.1 Mycoplasmoidaceae bacterium | reverse complement strand
AGATGGATTAAAACCCGTACAACGAAGAATTCTTTATGCAATGAATGATTTAAATTTATTGCACACTTTGCCACACAAGAAATCTGCAAGAACCGTTGGTGAAGTAATTGGTAAATATCACCCACATGGTGATAGCTCAATTTACGAAGCAATGGTTCGTTTGAGTCAAGAATGAAAGAACAATATATGTCTACTAGACATGCATGGTAATAAGGGTTCAATTGATGGTGATGGACCAGCCGCAATGCGTTATACCGAATGTCGTTTATCTGCATTTGGTGAAATGATGGCAGAAGGTATTAAAAAGAATACCGTTCCATTTATTCCGAACTTTGATGGTTCAGAACAAGAACCAACTGTTTTACCAACATTATTTCCCAACCTATTAATTAATGGTAGCAGCGGTATTGCTGCAGGATATGCAACAAACATTCCTCCATTCAATCCTTGCGAAGCAATTGATGCAGTTATTGCTAAGATTGATTCACCAAACTGTAGAATGGATAAGATTATTTCTATTATGCCTGCCCCAGATTTCCCTACGGGTGGTGTTATTTCTAATTTAGAAGGTGTTAGAGATGCTTACAAAAACGGTAAGGGTAAAATCTTTGTTGGTGGTGAAATGAAGAAACTAAGTAATAAGCAAATTGCTATTACTTCTATTCCTTTTGAAACAAACAAGTCAGATATTATTAAACAAATTGATTTAGCTAAAGAAAAAACTGAAGCTTTACAAATTACTGAAGTAAGGGATGAATCAGATGCTAACGGTGTTTATATTGTTTTAGAAACTAAAACACACGCTAACTTTGATTTCATTAAGAGTTACTTATACAAGAACACAAAACTACAAACATCTTTCAACTTTAATATGATTGCGATCAAAGATCGTAAACCTGTATTGTTAGACATTTTTACATTCTTGCAAGCATTCATTGATCATGCTGAACAAATTATTTTAAAAACTAGCCAATTTGATTTAGATAAATCAAGAACAAGAAGAGAAATAGTTCAAGGTCTAATCAAAGCTATTCTAATTATTGATGATGTTGTTTCATCAATTAGAAAAGCTAAAGATAAAACAGAAGCAGTAACTGCTTTAGTTAATAAATTTGGTTTTACAAATTCACAAGCAGAAGCAATAGTTAACCTAAGGTTATATAGATTAAGTAATACTGATGTTCAAGCTTTAAAAGCTGAATTAGATGAACTTAACATGTCTATTGCAACATTAGAAAACTTAGTTGCTAATAAAGATGCAAGACTTTTGTTTTTAAAAACAAAACTTAGAGCATTTAAAAAACTTTATCCGCAAGAAAGAAAGTCTAAACTTTCTTATGAAGAAAACAAAGTTGTAATAGATGAATTAGATCTAATTCAAGACAAGAACCGTATCTTTGCCTTTACTTCTGGTGGTTATATGAAAGCATTTAGCAATAGAATATTGCTTGCTAATGATCCAAAAGATAATTTCACTAAAGCTAATGATATTATCATTAATGAATATGTTGGTAATCTAAGAGATAGATCATTGCTTTTCTTAGAAAATGGTGAATGTGCTGTTATTCCAAATAATAAGATTCCTGAATGTAAATTTAAAGAGGTTGGAACCCACATCAATAACTTAATTAACAGTGCAGCTGATGCAACTGTAGTTGCAGCAATCAATGCTGACTACAAGCAACCAATCAATAAAACACAAATGATTGTTTGCACTCAATCTGGTTTGATTAAACGTTTTGAATTATCTGAAGTTATTTCTAAAAGAACAAGCACTATTAGCTATGCTAAATTAGATGAAGGCGACAAGATTGTTTCAGTATTCCCAATAGAAAATGAAACACAAAGAATTATTATTTGTTCACAAAGAGGATATATTAATTCTTATTTAATTGACCAAATACCACTTGTAGGCAAAAACGCCAAAGGCGTTAAGGCCATGGGATTAAAAGATGGCGACAAGATTGCCAACTCCTTCTTATTTAATAGTGCAGCTAATCAATTAGCTGTTGTTACAAACTTTGCTATTAAACGAATTGAAAGCAATATTGTGCCTGCTGGCAACCGTACTAATGTTGGAAAAGCTATAAATAGCTTTATTGCAAATAACAATAATGTAAAAGTGTTAAAAGTATTGCCACTTATACCAAACACTGTTTTAACATATGTTAATGTTTCTGGCAATAAAGAATTCTTGAATATATCTGATTTGAATTACTTAGATTACAACCAAAGAGTTAATTCTGTTGCTAATGCAATCTTTGATTGCAATATATGAATAAGTAATATCAAAGGTTCAGAAACTGCCAATGAGTAAGAAGTTTAAAAAAAGAGGAAAGAATTCATTTTTTAATTACTTTAAGCCAAGCATTACGCTTAAAAACTTTTCTGAATTAGATCCGTATTTATTAAAAATAAATAACATTAAGCTTTTTATTTGTGACCTAGATGATACACTTGCTCCAACATATAACTCAATTCCTTCAAGATCAGTAATTAAATTTGTTGAAACAATAAAGTCTTTGGGAATAAAGTTTTGAGTATGCTCAAACAATAGCAGAAGAAGAGTTCAAAAATTTTGTAACTATCTTAAACCGGATGGTATAGTATCTTTTGCTTCTAAGCCTTGGTCCTTCAAGGTTAGGAAAATCTTAAAAATAGAAAAAGTTAAACCAGAAGAAACAATTATTATGGGAGATCAATTTTTAATTGATATATTTGTTGCTAATAGGCTTGGCTGCAAATCAATTTTAGTTGTTCCTTTAGCTGGACAGACCAGAACTAAATCAACAAAACTAATAGACTTTCTTGAAAAGAAAATCTATAAAAAACTATCAAGTAATAGTTTGTTAACTACATCGGATAGTTTTGAAAACGATACAAAGTTGCTTTAAATATGGGAAATAGAGAAAGAAAAATTTTAATTTTTGGTGGCGCATTTAATCCCCCTCACATGGGTCATTTGCATATTTTAAATTCTGCCATTGATTATATTAAGCCAGATGATGTAATAATCTGTGTTGATAAAATTTCTCCTTGAAAGCACCAACAAGATTTAGTTCCTTATTCTTATCGAGTTCAAATGGTTATGAATTTATTTGGGAAAACTTTCCCATATATTATTTATGATAATATCAATAATCATACGTATACGTGCGACATAATAAAGGAAATCGCGCGCACTAATAAGGATGCACAACTATTCTTTTTAGTTGGTCAAGACCAATATGAATTAATAACAACTTGGAATCACTATGATGTTATTAATAGCCTATCAACTATAGTTTGTTATAAAAGAGGCAACAAACCAATTAAAAGAATCTTTTCTAAACACATTATTTTAAATGCTACTAAAGTTGATTACGACTCAACTTCTAATCGTTTAAAACCATCAATCAAAGACTTAGGAAAAGAAAACTATGATTTTATTAAAAAAAATCATTTATATCTTCAAGATAAAGTTAAACCATACATGTCACCTAGAAGATATCAACATACTCTTAGAGTTTTGGAAACAATAACTAAAATAGCTGTTGGCAATAAGTTTAGTGATGAAGACATCTTGAGATGTCAAACAGCCGCCTTATTGCATGACATTGCAAAGCAATATAGTGAAGAACAAACAAAGACTATATTAACTGATTATGAATTAAAGCAATTCCCGACCATTCATTGTGCTCATGGTTTAGCAGGAGTTAAAATCGCTAAAGCTGACTTTGATATTTATGATCCAATAATATTGGATGCAATCAATAATCATGTTATTTTTCAAGACAAGAGCTCGACTAATAAAGTAGCTAAAGCATTATTTTGTGCTGACAAACTTGAACCGGCAAGAACTGTTGAAGATATACCTGATAGACAAAAACACTTAGATAAATGTATCAAGAATCTTGATAGTGAGTTTAAAATAGTATATAACTTGAACAAGGAGAAGTACTAATGATAGGGTTAATAGCTGCCGAAAAAGAAGAAGTCGGTGGTTTGATTAAAACTTTAAAGGCCAAAATTATCGAATTTAACGGCATTAGATACTACATTGGCACCTTGGATGATAGACAAGTCATTCTTTGCTTTAGCGGCGTTGGGAAAGCAAATGCGGCCGCTGTAGCAATGAATATGATTATCAATTTTGGTGTTGACAAGATCTTTAACATTGGTTTTTGTGGCAGCTGCAAAAGCAATATTGTTCCTGGAACAATACTTATTGCTGATGCTTGCCAATATAACGATGTTGATTTAACACCTCTTGACTATCTTTTAAACCAAATTCCTGAAGAATTAACTGAATTTGCTATCAAAGATAAATATGTCAATCAACTAAAAACAATGTTTAAAGATGCTGTTGTTGGTACTGTTGCAACTGGTGACACCTTTATTACTATCCAAAACATTGAAATGTTTCCCACTGTAGCAAATAAAAATATTGTAAGCTTTGATATGGAAGCTTGTGCCATAGCTCAAATTTGTAAAAAAACTAAAACAGACTTTTTCTGCGTCAAAGTTGTAAGTGACAACTTAACTCTAGATGCAGATTCTAAGAAAAAGTATCGTACAAATCTAAAAGATTTAGCTAAACAAATAGAAGATATATCTTTTAGAGTTCTAGATTATTTTTCTAAGTAAATAATATATATTTACGTGCGCGTATTTTATATATAATTAACATATATTTATGGGCAAAACCGTAAAAATTGATAACAAAGCTGATGTAAAAATTATCGAAGCTGATAATTTGCAACAAAAAGGAAAACAAGCTTCGCCTTTTACAACTAAAAATATTGTAATTTTAATCTTTTTATTTATTGTATCTATCGCCTTAATCGCAGTAACCATTGTGTTTGTAATGGGTATTAACTTCCCAAAACTATTTGAAACAATCGCTAATGGCTTTGCTTTCAAAACCGGAATTGTATGGTTTGTATTACTTATATTCATTCTTTTTTATTGCATTTTCATGAATTATGCGACCCTATGGGTCAGAATAAGAAAATGAGGATTTAAGATACCACAATGGGAATACTGGATCTTTGCCGCTGCAGTTTCTTTTTTAAGAGCAGTAACTCCGGTTGTATTTAGTGACCCATACACATTGTTTTGACTAAAAACAAAAGGTATACCAACTTCGAAGTGCACAAGTCTATTATTTTCTAATACTTGGTTTTGACTATTAAGTCACTTTATTGTCTCTTTTATACCATTTGTAATGGTAATGGTTTACAGAGGCAAGATTTTAGGCGATCCTCAAGGAATTTCAACATTCATATTTATGTGTGCCGGTGTTGCAATTGACTTTTTCAACATTGCAATTATGTCTATTTTGTGTTTTTGAAAACAAGCTCACTACACACTATCTTCAATTTTTAATTGAGTTAAGAAAAAATTGCATATGAAATATCATACTAAAGCTCAAATTGCTGCTAAATATAAAAACAGAGCAACAATAAAGAATGATGTTATTCGTTTCTTAAAGGATTGAAAAACAACTGCTTGAGTATTTGTTATTTTCATTATCAATGAAATAATGTTCTATTTTGCTATAGCAATTTCAATGTATTTTGTTCAATATGTTACATATGCACCAAACGAGGTTTATAAAGTTGGTTTTAGCTTTGGATGAGCATTTACTTGTGCTTGCATGGCCATGAAAGCTAACAGATTAAACTTTATTGCTCCCGGTGGTGAAGGAACAATTGAGTTCTTCTTTTACAACTTATTGCTAAAATTTAGCAATTGGAATATTAGCCCTGTACCACCAAGCCAAGAAATATGAAATGCTTTAACGCAAAATGTAACTTGAAACTCTATACTAGTTTGAAGAACATTTACTAACTTTGCTCCAGCATTTATTGGTATGGGCTGTATGGTTGGTCTAACTGCCAAACAAATAGTTAACTATAACAGAAAAAGAAAAACACGTTAAGATTTTATGAAAAAAATTAAAATAATTGGAGCTGGAATTTCGGGTGTTGCTTTAGCAAATGTTTTAGCTAACAATGGTTGAAAAGTTGATATTTATGAAAAAAAACCTTATGTTGGCGGCAATTGCTATGATTTGAGAAATAACAACATTTTAATACATAAGTTTGGCCCACACATTTTTCATACAGACAAAAAAGAGATATATGATTTTATTTCAAAATTTTGTAGTTTAAATGGTTATGTTAACAAAGTTTTTGTTAAGACTAATAGTAAAACATTCCCACTACCAATCAATTTTAAATCAATAAGAAAGATTTGTGGGGTCAAAGCAAACAAAATTATTCATATTCTTAAAACAAAGTTTCCAGGTAAAAAAACAATAACATTGTTTGATGCTCAAAAAATTAATGATGTAAACGTTAAAGACTTCATAAAATGGATTGGAAACAATGTTTATTTTAATTACTCACAAAAGATGTGAGGAGTGAAATTTTCACAAATCGATCCTAAAACAATTAACAGAGTTAAGATTGTTCTTGGAACCGAACACAATTATTTCCCAGATGATAGATACCAAGGATTACCAAAAGATGGGTATACAAAAATGATTCAAAAAATGTTATCACATCGTAATATCAAACTTCATTTAAACTATGATGCTTTAAAACATATTGAATTAAAAAAACAATTATTTTGAGACAAAGAAAAATGTGGAACACCTATAGTTTATTGTGGCCCATTAGATGAAGTATTTAAGTTTAAATATGGTATGTTACCATATAGAAGTTTAGATATACACTTTAAACTTTTTAACAAAACTCACTTTCAAAAATCTGGCGTAGTAAATTATCCAAGTCACCCTAAAATGACTCGTATAGCTGAATATAAATATTTAACTAAACAAAAGATTTTTGGCAAAACAATAATTTCAGAAGAATACCCAGGCGAATTCAAACCCAAATCAAAAAAGTTTAATGTTCGTTATTATCCAATAATCAACAACAAAAACTTAAATTTGTATAAGAAATACTTCTTATTAGCTAAAAAATATAAAAACTTTTATCCATTAGGTAGACTTGCGCAATATAAATATTTTGATATGGATGATGCTATTGAAAACGCATTGTTACTAGCTAAGAGGTTATTAAATGCTTAAATTTGAGACCGAAAGAATTTGTAAAGACAAGATTATTTCTAATAATTTTAAACACGAAATTCCGGTCGTGAGTGTTAGTCCAATTACTAAAACAAGACGTTCTGTGGTTTTTATCTTTAATAGCGGAATAGGATCATCTATTCCATCATGTCTATATATGAACAATCCAGCTTTTGACAACCACTACTTTGTTACATACGAAAAAGCTGGCCACAATGAAAACATAAATAAACCTTCACAATTCAAAAAAAACTATTTAAAAGAACTTGACGATGTTGTTTCATGAGTTAAAAACACAATACCTCATAGAAAAATATATCTTTTAGGTGAATCGTGAGGAACAGCTATTAACTTTTTATACTATAAAAAGAATAGAAGCAAAATTTCTGGAACTGTAGGATGAAACATGCCATTTGCTATTACCAATCCAGAAAAGAAAACAAAAAAACAAATGTATTCTATTATTTGAAGAGAACTAGTAACTCTACTTTTTAATATTGAATGTCACTTGCCGGTCGTTCAAACTAGTCAAGATAAGTTTAGTCGTGATCCACTATTTAGAAGATTATTATCAATAGTTCCACCATCTAAAACTAATACTAAAATTAATTTAGCTGTTTGAAGATATATGAAACCTTGTTTCAAATTCATTAGAAAATACGGCAGAAATGACAAATATAAATTTCTATATGTTCAATCTGGCCAAGATGTTATGGCTGATTGGTCAAAAATTCTTAAAATACGCAAACGCACTAATAAAAAGCATTTTATTAAACTTAAGACAGGTTATCATGTTCTTTCTATGGAACCAAAAGAGTCTAAAATGTTATATGACTTAGTTTTAAAATTTATTAAGGGATAGCATGAAAACATTTTCAGTAATAACACCTGTTTATAATGGGCAAGAATATATTGCCAATTGTATAAACTCTGTTATTAATGCTAAATATGATCTTAAAAAAGTAGAACACATCATCGTTGATGATGGTTCAACAGATAATACTAAGAAAATTTGTCAAAAATTTGCTAAGAAATATAAACACATTAAATTTTATTCCAAACCTAATAGTAATTGGGGTGGAACCATCAATTATGTTAAGCACAATCATTTAGTACACAACGATTATGTTGTTATTTGTGATGCAGATGATGGTATCCTACCTAAAGCTTTTGAAATAGTAAATAAAAAATGTG
Organism: Mycoplasmoidaceae bacterium; assembly: GCA_045641165.1. Classification (GTDB taxonomy): domain Bacteria; phylum Bacillota_I; class Bacilli_A; order Mycoplasmatales; family Mycoplasmoidaceae; genus Hennigella. The sequence continues at coordinate 52,123 of JAZUGL010000005.1, read as the reverse complement.
GTGGTGCAGATATGTTTTGTGGTTCATATCTTTTCCATAAAAAAACAAAAACTAAAATTAAATTTTTCCCATACTTTTTCTTATTCAAAAGAAATTTTGATTTAAGAAGTAAAAAGTATTTTTTGTCTAGACTTTTAGTTCCTAATGTTGTATATACTAAAAAACAAGTTTTTTATAAAGGCAGAGATTTGGTTGAAAATGTAATGTACCAAGACACGGCTCTTTATAACGAAATATATAGAAATTCTAGAAAACTAAAGATTACAAACAAAAGCCTTGGTCTTTATTGAATGCAGCGTAGTGGAAGCACTATGACTCAAACAAAATCACTGAAAGCCAACAAATCATGAAAAGCTTTGATGAGCTATTTACATAAAAATGGTCTTGTTGAGTCTTATGCTTTACATATTGCTTTTATAAAAGGGTGTAGAGAGAACGTCCGTAATATGTCTATAGCAAGCTTCAATCGCAAACCACATTTCCACCAATATCCATGGTGAATCCGCTTTTGGGTTTGTATTATTTATTTTGCTAAAGCAAAAAAATATATAACTATTAAGAAAAAATAATTATGAAAACATTTTCAGTAATAACACCTGTTTATAATGGCGAAAAGTTTATTCCCAAATGTATTAGTGCTATAGCTAATACAAATTACAGTTTGTCAAAAATTGAACACATTATTGTAGACGATGGTTCTACAGACAAAACAAAAGCCATTTGCCAAAAGTTCGCTAAAAAACACAAACATATTCATTTTTACTCTAAAAAGAATGGCAACTGGGGCAGTGTTATTAACTTTGTTAAAAAAAATAAATTAGCTCATGGTGAATATATTGTTGTTTGTGATGCAGATGATGTTATTTTGCCCAATGCGTTTAAAACAATAAACGAAAAAAACAATAATGCAGACTTTTGCGCTGGCAGTTTTTATTTATGAGATGGTGGGAATAAAAAGAGAAAAGTTCACCCCTACTACTTTGCTTTTAAACGAAACTTAAATAAGAAGAGAGAAATGAACTATTACTCACCTATTTTGCTTCCTCATTGCAGTTATTTGAAAAAAAGTTTATTTTATAAAACAAAGAAATTACAAGAATTTGTAAGCTATCAAGACAATATTCTTTATTTAGATGCTTTTAGAAAAGCAAAGACAATTAAATATATACCAACTCCTCTATCTCTTTATTGGCAAAAAAGAGGTGGCAACACAATGTCTAACATTTTAACACCAAAAGGTTTAAAGATGCAAATTTCAAATTTAAATTATTATGCAGCACAGAATAAAATAGAGCCATTCTTCTATGTCATGATAGGGATGCCTAAATTAAGAAAACACTTAACTTCTAAAAAAATGAAGTTTAAATTTGATAAAACACGCCTAGACCTTACTGGCTTCCCATTCTATGTTAGACCAATTTTAAGAATGATGTATTCATCAGCAGTTAAAAAGCTAGTTAAAAAAAATAAGTCTTAGACTTATTTTTTATTTCACTTCTTACTTTCTCTTTTAAAGATTTTGAAATCTTCTTTAAATACGTCAATGTTTTTGATTCTATGAATTTGGTTTAGGTGTCATTGTTTAATGTTGTGATGTTTTGGTCAACCTTTAAATCTGGCGCAAAAATGTTTAATAACAGTATCTTTTCTAATATCACCTTGTTCATTAAACTTTCTAGGCAAGTATATGAAATGAGGCTTAGCTAATCTCATTGCTGATTGATCACAGAAATGTAGTTTTCTAGTTTTCAAGTAATGTAATGACTTATCTATAAAATCATTTCTTCTTATCCTATCCATATTAAAAAGCATGATACCAGCATTAAAACATGTTTTTCCATGTCAAACATGTCCTAATCTATCTATAACAACACCAAAGTCATAGTTTTTAACATCTTGTTTATATAGTTTAGCAACATCATCGCATGCCATAGTGTCTATGTCGATATATAGAACTTTTCCGGTAAACACAGGGAATTGCTTTAATAAAAGCCTGAATGTTGTGTATGGTGAAAATTTAGTTTTTTCATTTTTTCCACCCTTTATAAATCTTTCATATTCTTTTTTACAGTCAATTAAAGTAAAAGAATTTTTCTTGTTATATTTCTTGACAAGATCAGTTAAAATCTTTTGGTGTTTTTTTGATAAAATTTTATAACTTGGTTTTAGATAAGTGCAATCTGCAGAAAGCAAATAAAACTGAATCGGTGTTTTAGTTCTTCTTACTATAGAAAGAATAGATAAATATAAGCCATCAAAATAGGCATCATTGCAAGCGTAAACAATCTTAATTGTTTGTTGATAACGATTTTTCATCGTTTAAATTATATTATTTTTTTTGCTTAATTTTGGCTATTAATAAGTCATAAAGTTTATTTATTCCAGCACTTAGAATTGGACTTCCTACATAGCAAACCAAACCATGAGTTATTAGCCATCATTGAGTCTGTCACAATGATTCATTATATCAACTGAATGTGTACATAAAAGCGATAACAGAACCATGAAATAAATATGTAGTAAGTAATAATTTAGAAATAAAAGTAGAAGCCTTGGGGTTTAACTTAATTATTTTGGTTAGAAAACCAAAGTTGCAGAAGATTATTAGCAAGATGACGAAAAATAAAAATACAATTAAAAATTCGAATGATGTGTGTGTGAATTCGGCTGCCAAATAAAATATAGCACCCAAGCAAGTTAACCCAATAAGACTTCATACAATTCTTATAAGTGTTGGAGTTTTAATCTTTTGTAATTTAATTGCTATAAAGAAAAGCCCACAACCAACCAAAAGTGCAGCAATAGCTCGTAGTGCCTCAGAAATAGCTGCATAAGCAGCATTCAACACACCATTGTCTGAGAATTTTACGGCACCAATGCTGCCAATTCAAAAATATAAGCCAATATAGATTACAAAAGAGACAAATAAACCAATAATGGCAGCCTCTTCTTTTCAACGTTTTATAAAGAAGTAGATAAGTGGACCAAAAATAATTAAATAGTATAAATATCAAGCAATCATTAAAATACTAGTAAAACATTCAAAGTTAGGAGCAAAACAAACAGAACTACTTATAGTAAATAGAATCAATCCGAATCCAAATATAAAAGCTAATAACGGCAAAAACTTTTTAATTTTTTTCAGGAGATATTTATATCAAGGTACAGCATTTTCTTGTGTTGCTGATCTTGCAACAAAAAAACCAGAGATCATAAAAAAAGCCTCAACTGCTATATAACCAAAAGACTTATCTTCTCCAAAATTCACAACATAGTATTTGTATCATACATGAGTAGTTAAAATCATTAAGGTTAGTATGATTCTAAAAATATCTAGAATATCTATGTGGTTATATATATATATATAGTTACGAGTATTTAAAGCTTTAGCCATTTTAGTGTTTATTTTCAATAATTTTGATTTTTCTTGTAACTAACAACCTGATTATCATATCTAAGTAATACATTATTATTGCTGTAGATAAAGCAAGAACAATAAATAAAACAATACATCAAGACATATCAAGCCCAGACCAAACTCTTACATCAGTGCCACCGACGCCCCAACATTGATTGTATATGTATATATAGTAACAAACCTTGTCTGTTCATAATAAGAAGGCACATTTCTTGACATTTTTAACACAAAGCTGAGCCACCAACACAATTACAAAGAAGCTTGAAACACCAAATAATGTATTAGCCAAGACATTTATAAGATCAACCAAGAAAATGTTGGGAGAGTAGGAGGCTAGTGCAAGCATACCTAATGAAAATGTAACAATTAAAATTCAAATAATGAGATTAAAAAAGTATTTGAAATTATCTTTACTTTCAAAATATTGGGTTCATTTCTTCTTGCCAAAGAAGTAACCAAATACAAAACAAGGAAAAAGCAGTTTCAAACCTGGATAGATAAAACAAACAACTACAACATTTAAAATTACACCCAATCAGATGACAATCTGATTAGCCTTCTTATTTCATTGTGCAAGAGCCGGCAAGGCTAAATAACAAACGGCTGTTCAAAACACAAAATACCAATTAGCAAATTGATAAATTTTTTCGCCTGTAGAAGATGTATATCCAGCCCAAACTGAGATAAAATCTCAATTATTGTTAATCCCCATATAAGTGATATTACCAATCAACAAGAAAATTGTTGCAGCTAAAACTGGGATAAATAATTTAAGTAAACTTTTTTTGTAAAAAGATTTAGCACTATTGATTTCTTTGTTAGCATAAAGTAAACCAGAAAGAACCATAAATCCTTCCCTAGGGTCACCAGTTAACCCCCAAAAAGGTAACCATTTGTCTAAAATAATCCAAACACCATGACCAATCATGATGCTTAAAATACCAATAAGCCTAAATATTGACAAAGAATAATAGGTTTTCTTTCTGGTAGTTAGTTCCATTATTATTTGCTAGATACAATATCTAGCACCTTCTTAATAGATGTGTTCTTGCAAACAATACTTACAACATCGCCCAATTTGAATTGAGCATTCTTTAAAATAGGGAAAATAGATTGATCTTTTCTTTGAATAGAAACAACCATTGCATCATATTTTTCTCTAAAACCAATTTCAGCAACATCTTTGTGTAAAATAGTTGGATTTGTAACAACTGTTCTAATTCAACATAATTCTTTATTAATAGCTGTAATATCAGCACCTAAGTTATAAACAAGAGATATAGCAATCTTATTTGCAGCATCAATTTCAGGGATAACTACATTTGTAATACCCATAGTTTTTAAAACACGTTCATGTGTAGAGTTTTTAGCTCTAGCCACAATGTTTTCAACACCCAATTCTTTTAAGTTAGCACAAATCATAATTGAATTTTCAATATTAGATGTACCAACAATTACATGTCTTACATTTTTAACACCACAGTCATTTAAAGCATTGATATCACTAGCATTAGCTTTAATTACATATTCATGTAATCTTGAAGCTGTATCAACTGCTTTATCAGAACCATCAATAACTAAAACACTTTTTCCTAGTTCTTTTAGTTGTTTAGCAACTTGTTCACCAAATCTACCAAAACCAATTACGCAATATTCTGTTCTTGCCATAAAATCCTCTTAATTTTTAATAATTATAACTATTTATTATTTAGAATTTTACTCATTCTTTTCTTGTAAATTTCTACACCAGGTTGGTTAAATGGATTGACGCCAAGCAAGTATGCGCTTGCCATTGCTGAAAAGCACAAAAACATGTATAAATAACCATAATGGTAAGCATCCATTTTGTCAACATAGATAATTAAATTATCTACTTTTCCTTCAATTGAATGTGCTTGCACTGTTGAAGTAAGTAATGCCTTGTTAAAATCTAAAAGTTTATTTGATACATTATTAACTTGTTTAACAAATAATGTTGTTTCAAAAAAGTTTCTTGTGCCATCTTGAAGATATTGACCCATAGAATGTAAATCAGATGAAAACAAGCTAGTTGTAGGATACAAACCTTTATGTTGTTTACCCTCTGATTCGCCAAACAGTTGTTTATATGTTTCGCCAAACATTTTTAAGCTTGGATCATATACTATAAAGTTTTCAATTTGTTTGCTTTTGTTGTTCTTGAAATAGTGTCTATAGCAAGCATAGGCAAATGCATCATTATTGTTTAAGTTTGCATTGAAGTACTTATAAACAGCATCTTTTGCGCCTTTGATAATTCTTTTATGATCAAAGCCCAATAAGATGAATAAATACATTCCAACTGGAGTTAAAGCTGAATAACGACCACCAATACTGTTTGGGATAATAAAGTTTGTTCAATGATTGTTACATGCTTGTGCATGTAGTTTGCCACCTTCTCTACCAGTTATAGCAACAATATAGCTATTTGCTTTTTTAGAATTAGTCGTTAATTTCTTTTTAAATATTTCAAAAGCAATAGATGGTTCAAGTGTATTGCCTGATTTAGAAATTACAACAATTCCAAAAGCCCTCTTACCTAATGAATTTAAAACATTTGCAATGTAGTTAGGGTGAATATTATGAATTCAATGAACGTTAAACTTAGAATGTTTTGCTCCAGATTGAATCATATCAACACCAGCTCTTACACCTAAATAACTTCCACCGATTCCAATAACTACAATATCTTTGATATTAGATTTTTGCCATTCTTTAGTTTTTTTGACCATTAAATTAACTTCATCATTATGATTTCTGAATCAATAAGATATTCAACCTGTCATATCTGAACCAATAGCTTTTCTATCTTTAACTTTAGAAAAGATTTTTTGGATTCTAGACTTGTATTTTCTAATGATTGATTTTTTGTCAATACTTTTGGTAAATTTAGTCTCTAGTTTAATCATTATTTTTTCTCCTTTAATTCGAATATTTTAGGATCTCTTTGATATATTTCCTTCATTATTGGATTTAGTTTTCTAAAGGAAAGGTGCCCACAAACACAGTTATTGCAAATTACTCTTTTGTAATTGTGGTATTTAGAATATAAATTCATTAATTTTTCATCTCCACCCAACATATCTTTTTTAAATAATTTTTTAAGTTTGGAATTATTAAGTAAATATCAAAATTTCCTTTCGAATAAAATTAGTCCAATAGAAAAAGGCTTTTTGCAAAAGGTAAAACCATGATTTATTTTCTCTACCATTTTATTTTGAGAATCAAGATATATAAACCTGCCATCAACATTTCATAAAAATTTGACTAAATCAAGGTTAGTCTCGGGTTTTGCTGAACGTCCATACCCATATTTTAATTTTCCAAATAGTTTTTCGCCCAATTCCTTCTTTTGCAATAATTCCAATAATCTAATTGAACCATATCCATTAATATTTAAGATTGGTGCAACAAAAGCTATTTTTGTCCCAGTTTTTTTAGCAGAATCATATGCAACTTTTAATTTATTAAAAGCCTTATTAGTTACCATTATGTCTTCATCCATTTTGATAATAATTTCAGCTTTTGAAAACATTGAAATAACAGCATTCTGTGTGTCTAAAAGTTTGTTAAGTTTAGATGAAAAATAGCACCACCCATTTTTCTTTGCAATTTCTAGCAAGAACTTATCATATTTACCGCAAGACACCAAGCAATAATCTGCATCAAAAGACTTAACACATCTTTTAAGCCTTTCGAAAAGATTTTTGTATAGAAACCCCTTGTAACCACACAAAACGTAAACTAAAAAACGCTTATTTTTTTTATTTTTTTTAAGAAAAAAATTGTATTCGTTTAAACTTTTATTTTTTGTTTTCATCTTTCACCTAAAACTTAATAGATTAAGTTTTATCTATGTGATATATTATATAATCTAACTATAAAATTGCTTTTAGGAATGACAAACAATGCCTAAACTTCTTAAAGAAACTAAATATCTTTCTTTGTATGAAACCTCTCAAGGTTTTATTTATGCACAAAGAAGAAACATTAACTCTACTGCTATCTTATGTTTTAAAAAGGCCAAGGGTAGATATATGTTTTTAATTAGGTATCAACCATTGCCTATAGTTAACACTATAGCTCACTACAAATGAAATGATTGTTTTGCTTGTCCTATTACTGGATCATTAGAAAAAGAACAAAACCCAGAAGATAATGCTATAGCTGAAGTTTATGAAGAAGCAAATATACAAGTAAGCAAAAAGTCTCTAGTTGCTAAAACTAAATTTGTTCCTACTACTCAAATGAATGAAACTGTATTTTGTTTCTTATGTGATGTAACAAAAGGAAAACTAATTGATAAAAAACAAGGCGATGGATCAATTTTTGAAGATATTTCATTTAATAAATGAATGTCTTACAAACAAGTTAAAAGCATTTTAAACTCTAATAAACAACTTTATCTATCAAGCTTATTAGTTTGTTTGAATCTATTTGAGGCCAAATATGGGAAGATTAAGAACTAATACTGATGCACCCAAACTTATAAAACAATTTCCTAATTTTGTTAGTTTAAATAAATTTAAATTTCCTAAAACTAAACTATTTTTAGAAATTGGAAGTGGTAAAGGTGACTTTTTAATTCAACAAGCTATTAAAAATCCAAAAATTACCTTCTTAGGAATTGAAAAATACTCAACAGTTGTTTTAAAAACATTAAAAAAAGTAGAAATGTGCGCTGATAAGCTACCAAACCTTTTCTTTTCATGTCTTGATGTTAAAGATTTAGATTGCAAAAAATTTACAAACAAAGTTAGCAAAATTTTTCTTAACTTTTCTGATCCGTGGCCTAAAAAAAGACATGCTAAAAGAAGATTAACATCTTCTTTGTTTCTAGACTTATACAAGAAGATTCTTAAACATAATTCTCTTATAGAATTCAAAACCGATAATGAAAATTTGTATAACTTTACACTTGAAGAAGTCAAAACAAAAAAATATATTGAAATAGTCTATAAAACAAGAAATTTATACAAGAATTTAAATCATAAAATGAACAAAAACAATGTTCAAACCGAATACGAAAAGAAGTTTGTTCAACTTAAAAAACCAATATATAAGTTAATCCTTAAGATAAAATAAAAGTATGCAAGATACAGCTAAATTTTTAATGGAATGTGGTCACTATTGAGTAGTGACTAACAATGGTGTTTGTCCTTCTTCAAGACCATTTGGCATAATTATGGCTTGAGCAGGCAAACTATATATGCCAACAGGAAGAAGTAAAAAGGTTTACAATCAACTTATTACCAATAGGAATATATGTATTGTTGCCTTAAAACCAGGAACAAGAACATGAATGAGATTAACTGGTATTGTACAAGTAAGTCACAACCCATCAATTAAAAAAAGAATGTGAAATGCCTTTCCTGTTCTTTCCAAAATCTATGACAATATTGAAAATGACGAACTCCAACTATTAGAATTTAAAGTAAAAAGTAAGGAACTACACCTAGATTAATCCTTACTTTTTTATTTGTATTCCATTTAAACTAAAAGCACTTGAAGAAATTATTTTAACTTGAACAAATTGTCCTAGTTTTGCATTACCAACGAAGTTGACTAACTTTCAATTATGAGCATAACCACATAAGTTTTTGGGGTTATTTTTACTTAAACCGTCAACTAAAACAGTTAAAGTTTTGCCAATATATTTGTTGTTATTTCATTTAGAGTATTTTTTAACTAATTTATTTAACTTAACTAGTCTCTTTTGTTTAGTTTCATCACTTATTTTATCTGCAATTTTAGATGCAGGTGTGCCCAATCTTCTACTATAGATAAAGGTATAAGCATTATCAAATTTAATCTTTCTATAAAGTCTTAATGTTTTTCTAAAATCTTTGTCTGTTTCATTAGGAAAACCAACAATCAAATCTGTTGAGATAGTACAGTTAGGAATTTTGTGTCTAATCTCTTTAATAAATGATATGTAATCATTTATTCTCATTCCTCTGTTCATCTCTTTTAAAATCTTTTCTGAACCAGATTGAACTGGCAAATGAATGTATGCCATAATGTTTGGATACTTTGCCATCACGTTAATTATTGAACTATTAAAATTCCACGGGTTAGATGTAGCAAATCTTACTCTTGGGATATTTGTTTTTGCTACAGCTTCCAATAAACTAGCAAAACCATTTTTATAGTTTAAATCTATTCCATAAGAATTAACATTTTGACCAAGCAATGTTACTTCTTTGTAACCTTTTCTTTTAAGATTTTTAACTTCATTTAAAATATCTTGTTTTTTTCTTGACCTAATTGTTCCTCTTGTATAGGGCACTATACAATATGTGCAAAAATGATCACATCCATACATGATGTTTACTAATGCTTTATGTTTAGTTTCACGATAATCTGGAAGATTTTCGATAACATCTCCAGGATATGAATAAACTCTAATCACTTGATGTTTAAATTTATAAACATTTTCTAATATAACTGGCAACTCAAAGATATTGTGTGTGCCAAAAACAAAGTTTGTTTCTTTATAAAACTTTCTAACTTGATTAACTGTTGATTCTTGTTGTGGCATACAACCACAAAAACCAACAACCACATTAGGTTTTTTTCTTTTTAATGCTTTTATTGCACCCAACATTCCAAAGGCTTTATCTTCTGCATTTTGTCTTATAGCACATGTGTTAAAAATGATTAAATCTGCTTTTTTATAATCATCAACTTGTTTAAATTTCATTGCTATTAAAATAGCTTTGATAGTTTCACTATCTCTTTCATTAGCTTGACAACCATATGTTCTAACAAAAAAGGTTTTGTTCTTACCTAAATTGGTTTGAGATCTAGAAAGTTTAAAAACATTTTTTAAATACTTAATTTGTTTATTTTGTCTTTTTTTAGCTTTAGCTAAACTAGGCAAGATATTTGACAATTTAACTATTTTATAATTATTCATAATTTTGTTATTATAATTTATTAGATATTATATGAAACGTTTGTCTCTATTAAGGAAAATAGCAGTCATTACTACACCAGTAGCTACTATTGTTCCAATAGCTTTAACAGCCACTAGCTGTGCTCCTAAGAGCATGGTTATTGATTGTTATGACCTTCAATCAATTTGAGACTATCAAGAACATGAAGGCGAAGCTTTAGAAGTTAGACATGTAGATGTTTCATTTAAGACTTTACTTTATGGTTCAAGAGCACTACACAATGGTAATTACATTGTGTTTGTTGGCTCAAATATGTATAACAATGTTTGCAATTTTTTCACAAGAGATGAACAAATTAGAGACAAAAACTTATGATATAGTCCAGAGAATTTTATCCGATCTTCTCTATATAACGGAATAATCGAAATTACAGAAGACGAAAGAGCAGAACTAGAAACAACTGATATTGGAATTTACAATTTCATTGAATTCTTTGATGGTAAATTCTATGACAAAACAAACCACCAAATATACATTTCTAATTCTAAAGATGCTATCACAGATAATATTGACCCATATGAAGAATGAAATTCTACATATATTGAACAAACATACGCTTATAACGACCTACACGGTGACCCAAGCGGTGAAAAGTATAAATGAAATAAGGAATCTGTAAAAGAAGGCGAAAAAATTAGAAATGATATTGGTGCTCAATGTCTTAGAGCATTTAATACATTAGGAGCTCAACTATATCCTAAAAAAGAAGAATCTTCTAACGAAGGCGAAAGAACAAAGACTTTTGGTGATGACAAAGGACAAATTGCTTTCTTTAAAAATGGAAAACTAAAAGCCATTGAAGCTATTCCGGCTTCAGATGCAGGTGGCGTCCAATTCAGAAAATGAATTATCGATTACTTTAAAAAAGAAGAACCTGAATCAAGTCAACAAACAGAATGGCAGTAGAAAATAAAAAAAGTTCTATGAAAATAACCAAAGTATCTTTGGTTATTTATTTTAGTGTTGTATTGGTAGCTTTGGTTGCTTTTTCAATTACAGCATGAAAGTTCAATGATGCAAGAATTCTTTATGGTTTTGCTGTTTGTTTAGCGCCAGGAATTTTGTTTGCTTTAATCTCAATTTGTTTACCAATTCAAGCTTTCTTTTCAGTTAAAACAAAGAAAATTATCTTTATCTATTCAATACTTTATGTTTTAAAATATTTAGCTCTTTTTATTGTTCCTATTTTTGCTTTATTGTATGCAGAAGAATCATATTTCAATCGTTGATCTATGCTTGCAACAACACTTTTAACTCCAATAACCATTATTGTTATGAAATTAATAATTGCTATCGTAGATAGCAAAAAGCCTCAAAAAGAGACTAAAACAACAACAAATAGTATAAAATTTTAATGTATGATAGCTGGTTGAGATCCTTTAATTTTAAAACCCCAATTAGTATCTATTGGTATTGTGACAATTGTTATTATTGTTTTGTCACTTATTTACTTTTTTAAAAATAAAAAACTTAAAGCAAACGAAGCACCAACAGGTTTTGTTTTAATGGTTGAAATCTATATTGGTTATTTTAGAAACATGGTAGTTGAACTACTTGGTCCTAAAATGGAAAAGATTACACCATACATTCTTTATCTTTTCACTTATATTGCACTATCTAATCTAATTGGTTTATTTGGGTTTGAAAGTCCTACAGGATGTTACACTGTAACATTATCGCTTGCTTTTGTTACTTGAGTAGGTGTGTTTGTTGTTGGTTTTAAATACCAAAAACTTTCATACTTGAAGAATTTCTGTTTCTGCGTTAAAACTAAAAAAGGCAAAAAGATACCAGTGATGATTAACCCACTTGAAATGATGTCTAACATAGCACCATTAATTTCATTATCTTTCCGTCTATGAGGAAATATTTTAGCTGGTGGCTTAATCATGACTTTATGATTCTATTTCACAAACTATGTGTGAATGAATGTTCCTGTTATTGGTTTAATTAACATTCTTGGTGGTCTAACCGCCGCACCATTGCGGGCCTTCTTTGATATCATGTCCGGTGTCATTCAGGCACTAGTATTTGCTACCCTAACAATTATGTATTGGACTATGGCAAAAGGCGATGAACAACCCGCCGTTGCTCCCAATACTAATTCATAATTTTATTACTTAAATTAATACTCAACAATATATACTTATTAAGTATATATTTATTATTATTTAAGGAGAAAATATGGACATATTACAAAACTTATTGGCCATAGCAGCTTCTAATGCAGGTGATACTGCTTTATTTGGCGCTGCTATTGGTGCTGGTTTAGCCGCAATTGGTACAATCGGTACTGCCATCGGGCAAGGTTTTGCTTGTGGTAAGGCTGTTGAAGCCGTAGCAAGAAACCCTGAAGCCGAAAACAAAATTAGAACAACATTAATCGTTGGTGACGCTATTGCCGAAACATCAGCAATTTACTCATTGATTATTGCTATTCTATTAATTTTCGTATTTGCAAAATAGTTAGAAAATGGAATTTGCTTCAAAAAGAATAAATAAGATTCTATTAGCTTGCTTAATCCTAATCGTAGGATTAATGCCATTATTCTTTTTGTGCTCATGTGAACCAGTTACAAGTGAATACATAGTTAACAACTTATTCCCTAACCTATGAGTATTTATTGCTCATGTGTTATCTACCGGTGTTCTATTTAGTGTTATGTTTTGGTTTGTTTGAAAACCAGCTAAGAAAACATTACAAAAAAGACACGATTACATCGCTAATGAAATCAAAGATGCAGAAAAATCAAGAAAAGCAGCATCCATTCAATTAGCAGAAGCAAACCAATTAAAGGTTGAAGCTTTAACACAAGCTATGACAATTAAAACTCAAGCACAAGCCGAAGCTTTAAACATAGTTGCTAAAGCAAAGACTGATGCAAAAGCTCAATCAGAAGCACTTAAGCAATCAGCTAAGAATGATATTGAAAGACAAAAACAAGAGATTCAAGCTGCTGCACAAGACAACATCATCAATATTGCTTTTGATGTAGCTGGAACTATTTTGAACAAAGAAGTTTCAAAACAAGATAAAGATAAATACATTGATGAATTACTTGCTTCAATTTCGCAAGAATTAAAAAATAACAAATAATGACTAATTTAAATTTCCAATCATATGCCTTAGCAATCTTTGCTTTAGCAAATGATAAAAAGCAACAAGAATTATTCTTTGATCAAATCAAACAAATTGATCAAGTTATTATTGATAATCCTGACTTTGGAAAATTAATTAGTTCAAGAAATCTTTCTAAGAAACAAAGACAAGACATTGTTGCTGAAGCATTAAATGAATTAGGTTTTGAAAAGACTGTTATTCATTGGCTTTGAACAATCATTGATGATAATAACTTCCACAACTTCCATTACATTTTTAAAGAAGTTGATAAAAGACATCAATTAATCTTTGGTATTACTAAAGTAATTGTTTCTAGTCCAACAGAACTAACTGAAGCACAAAAAACTAAGATTAAACAATCTTTAGATACTGCTTTAAATGCTGATGTTGAATTAGAAGTAAAGATTAAACCAGAATTAATTGGCGGTTTAAAAATTCAAATTAACAATCATACATACAACAACACATTCATTAGAAAGTTAAATGATCTAAAACAACAATTACTTTCTAGGAAAGGATATTAATCATGGCAAACAAAGAACAATTTGCAAGTTTGATAAAAGCTAAGATACAAAAGTATTCTAGCAATATTAAACAAGAAGAAACAGGCAAGGTTATTTCCGTCGGAGACGGAATAGCTATTGTTTCTGGTCTTGAAAATGCTATGATGAATGAACTTGTTCAATTTGAAAATGGAACAAAAGGAATGATTTTAAACCTTGAAGCTGAAACATTAGGTATTGTTTTATTAGGAAAGTATGACAATATCCAAGAAGGTTCAGCTGTGCAAAGAACAAAACAAGTTGTTTCTGTTCCTGTTGGTGATGAATTACTTGGTAGAGTTGTTGATGGTATTGGCCAAGCAATTGATGGTAAACCTGCTTTAACAACAAAAGAAAGTATGCCAATTGAAAAGATTGCTCCTGGTGTTATTGCTAGAGAAGGTGTTAACCAACCACTTGAAACTGGAATTTTGTCCATAGATTCTATGTTTCCTATAGGAAAAGGCCAAAGAGAATTAATTATTGGTGATAGACAAACTGGCAAAACAACTATTGCAATTGACACAATCTTAAACCAAAAAGGTAAAAACGTTAAGTGTGTTTATGTTGCCATAGGACAAAAACGTTCTTCAGTTGTACAAATTCATGATGTTTTACAAAAAGCAGGAGCAATGGAATATACAACTATTGTTTCTTCTACTGCTGGTGAATTACCTTCATTAATTTATATTGCTCCTTATACAGGAATTACTATTGCTGAATACTGATTATCTAAAGGTCAAGATGTTTTAATCATCTATGATGACTTATCAAAACATGCTAACAGTTATAGAACATTATCATTGCTTTTAAGAAGACCACCAGGCAGAGAAGCTTATCCAGGTGATGTTTTCTATTTACACTCTAGATTACTTGAAAGAGCAGGAAAACTAAATAAAGAAAATGGTGGTGGTTCAATTACTGCTTTACCAATTGTTGAAACACAAGCAGGAGACATCTCTGCTTATATTCCAACAAATGTTATTTCTATTACTGATGGTCAATTGTTTATGTTAACAAGTATGTTTAACGCAGGACAAAGACCAGCTATTGATCCTGGATTATCAGTATCCAGAGTTGGTTCATCAGCGCAAAGAGGATATATTAAACAAACTGCTTCAAGTTTAAAACTTGAACTTGCTCAATATGCAGAATTATCTGCTTTTGCTCAATTTGGTTCTGATCTTGATAAAGAAAGTAAAGACATTATTGAACACGGTAAGAGAATTATGCAAATGATTAAGCAACCAGCTAATGCTCCTTATAACCAAAACATGGAAGCAATTTTATTGTTTGCAATTAAATATCATTACATTAAATGAATTCCACTTGAAATGTTTGATGATTACAAAGCTGCTTTAATAAAGCACTTTTCAACTTCATCTGTTTTAGCTTCATTAGATAAAACTCAAAAAGCAGATGATGCATTATTAAAAACTATGCATGATGAATTCAAAGCTTTTACAAAAGAATACATCAAGAATATCAAAGACTATAAAGCAGAACTTTATGGAGATATTAAAGAATTAGGATAGGAAGATGCAATCACTAGATTTAATTAGAAAACGTATTAGATCAATTGAAGCAACAAAAAAGATCACTAATGCTATGAAATTAGTTGCCACAACTAAGATCAGAAAGCAAAGAAGAATCTTTGAAGCAGCTTCAAGATTTTGTGTTGAATATTATAAAATCTTCCAACAATTAGTTTTTCAAACTAAAGACTTAAGTTTTTTAAGAGTACAACCAAATAAAGATGATAGTACTTTATTCATTTTAATTAGTAGTGATTTAGGTTTGTGCGGAGCTTACAATGCTAACGTTTGTAAGTTTATGACATCAATGTTAAAACCACAAGATAAGATTATTGTTTTTGGTCTTAAAGGTTTTAACTGACTAAAAGCTCATAGATATGGTAATCAAGTAATAAGAAACTTACACTGAGATATCATGGACAAAACTTATTTCTCACTTTTACCATTAGGTGTAGAAATTTTGAATGCATTTGCCTCTGGCAAATATGCTGCCATTAAAATTGTTTACACTCAACTTAATTCTTCAGTTAAATATACACCACAAGTTTGAGATGTATTACCACTTAAACCAATTAAGATAGATAAAACAGAACAAAAATTAATTGGTAACACTATTTTTGAACCAGAAGGCAAAGAAATAATTATTAGAACTATTCCAAGTTTTATATCTAATTTAATTTTTGGTTCATTAGTAGAATCAAAAGTAGCTGAATCATATTCAAGAAGGTTTGCTATGGAAGGAGCAACCAAGAATGCTTCTGAATTGATTGATGAATTAAAAGTTCAATATAACCAAGCAAGACAAGAAGCTATTACTCAAGAAATTAATGAAATTATTTCTGGAGCAGCAGGAAAGCTACAATAGGAGGAATTATGGAACAAGTAAATAAACAAACAGCTAATAATATTGGTCACATTTACGAAGTAATGGGCCCGGTTGTTGATGTTAAGTTTGATCAAGACAAACTTCCTAACATCAATGATGCATTACACATTACTAATAAAGATAAAACATTAGTATTAGAAGTTGCTAATGTAATTGGTGATGACATCGTTAGATGTATTTCTATGGGAGATACTGCTGGTTTAATTAGAGGACAAGAAGTAATTAATACTGGATCTCCTATTAAAGTTCCTGTTGGTAAAGCTGTTTTAGGAAGAATGTTTAATGTTACTGGT
Source organism: Mycoplasmoidaceae bacterium (assembly GCA_045641165.1). Classification (GTDB taxonomy): domain Bacteria; phylum Bacillota_I; class Bacilli_A; order Mycoplasmatales; family Mycoplasmoidaceae; genus Hennigella. The sequence goes on along the minus strand of JAZUGL010000005.1, from coordinate 35,351 downwards.
CAACCTATTGATAATAAAGGTGAAATTGGCAAAGATGTTCAATTAGAATCTATTCATAATCCTGCTCCTTCTTTCCAAGATCAAATTGCTAGTCAAGAAATTTTTGAAACAGGAATTAAAGTTATTGACCTTTTAGTTCCTTATGTTAAAGGTGGTAAAATTGGTCTATTTGGTGGTGCTGGTGTAGGTAAAACTGTATTAGTACAAGAATTAATTCATAATATTGCTACTGGTCATGGTGGTTTATCTGTTTTTGCTGGTGTAGGTGAAAGAACAAGAGAAGGAAACGACTTGTATCACGAAATGAATGAAAGTGGTGTTATTAAAAATACTGCTTTAGTCTTTGGTCAAATGAACGAACCACCTGGTGCAAGAATGAGAGTCGCTTTAACTGGTTTAACAATGGCTGAATACTTTAGAGATAAAGATCATCAAGATGTGTTGTTATTTATTGATAACATCTTCAGATTTACTCAAGCAGGTTCAGAAGTATCTGCCTTGTTAGGCAGAATGCCTTCTGCCGCTGGTTATCAACCAACGCTAAGTTATGAAATGGGACAACTACAAGAACGTATTACTTCAACTAAAAATGGTTCTATTACTTCAGTTCAAGCAGTATATGTTCCTGCTGATGACTTAACTGACCCAGCTCCAGCAACAACATTTGCTCACCTAGATGCAAAGATTGTTTTGGACAGAAAAATAGCAAGTTTAGGTATTTATCCTGCCGTTAACCCTCTAGAATCTTCTTCTAGACTACTTGATCCAAACATTATTGGTGTTGAACACTATAAAGTAGCAAGAGAAGTACAAGCTATCTTACAAAAGTTTAATGAATTACAAGATATTATTGCCATCTTAGGTGTAGATGAATTACCTGATGATGATAAATTAGTTGTTGCAAGAGCAAGAAAAATAAGAAACTTCTTGTCACAACCATTCTTTGTTGCACAAAAATTTAGCGGTTATGAAGGTAAATATGTAAAACTAGCTGACACTATTGCTGGTTTTAAAGAACTTGTTGAAGGAAAATGTGATGATATTCCTGAAGTTTACTTCTATAACGTAGGAACAATTCAAGAAGTTAAAGACAAATATGCTGCTAATAAAGGCAAAGAGCCTAAACCAGAAACTAAAAAAGACGAAAAGAAAAAAGAAGAAGCCAAGTCTGAACAACCAAAAACAGAACAACCTAAGACTGAAGTTAAACAAGAGGTTAAGGCTGAACAACCAAAGAAAGAAGAACCAAAGAAAGAAACAACTGTCAGCATAGCTGACCAAGTTAAGAAATAGTTATGCCAAACACATTCCATCTTTCAATATCAACACCATCTATAGAAACAATCAGCGAGGAAGTATCACAAGTTACACTCCCTACACAATTTGGCATGACTGGCATTTTGGCTAATCATGCTAAAATAGTTGGTGTTTTGAAACCTGGAAAAGTTCACATTACTACTTCTAGCGGGAAAGATGAATATGGCTTTGTTAATCAAGGTGTTTATTCTTTTAATGATAATAGAATGATCATTTTATCTGATTATTACAAAGCAGGAAATGAACAAATTGATACAAATTACTTTGATGATCTTCAAAAACAACTTGAAGAAGGAATGAAGGACGCAGATTTAACTGAAAATGCTAAAAAAGCAATGTTCACTTACATTAGAAAAGTAATTGTTAAAGCAAAAGAAGCATCAAAAAAGAGATAGTTTAACTATCTCTTATTTTTTCATTATTTGTAAAGAAATCAAATTTACTTCTTTTATTTCTTTTAATGTTGCTCACTTGCCATGACCAGGCAAAATTAATTGATTATCGCTTAATGTTTTAAACAAAAACTTTAATGATTCTTTCATTTTCATTTGTGATGAGTTGTACAAATCAGTTCTTCCATATGAATCATAGAATAAAGTATCACCAGTAAAAGCATAATTGTCATACACAATTGTCATTCCACCAGCTGTATGTCCTGGAGTGTGATAAATTTTTAAATTAAAGTCTCTGACTTTAAAATCCCCTTCTTTTATATAGGAAATATGACTTCTAAAATCTGGTACTTCATTATCAAATCAGTTAGAACAGTCATAAAGCTGATATGTTTCTTTTTCTTTGTCTAAAAAATAAACAGGACATTTAAATTTATCAGCTAATTTTTTAGTATCAAAAGTGTGATCAAAGTGAGCATGAGTTAAAAAGATAGCAACAATTTCTTTTTTATCATTTAAATGTTTAATTATTTCATCACCATTAAAGCTTGGATCGATAATAATTACTTCATTATTTTTATAAAGAAGATAAGAGTTATTATCCATCATTGAATTACTAACAACTTCTAAATTGTTTGCTATCTTTTTTATGCTCATAACTTTAATTAAATAATATTATATTTATATAATATTATCGTATGCAATATCTATCACTTTATAGGAAATATCGTCCTAAGTCTTTTAAAGAAGTAGTTGGTCAAGAATATATTGTCCAAATATTGCAAAATTCTATTAAAAATAATGCCGTAGCTAATGCTTATGTTTTTGCTGGAACAAAAGGAACAGGAAAAACATCTATTGCTAAGATTTATGCTAATGCAATTAACTGTTTAGATAACCAAAATGGTGATGTTTGTGGCAAGTGTGAAATATGTCAAGACTTTGCAAACAACCAAGTTATTGATGTTTTAGAGTTAGATGCTGCAAGTAACAATGGTGTAGATGAAATTAGAAAGATTTCAGACAATGTTTATACACTGCCTGCTAAATTAAACAAGAAAGTATATATTCTTGATGAAGCACACATGCTTACAACATCTGCTTGAAATGCTTTATTAAAAGTAGTTGAAGAACCACCAAGACACGTTATCTTTATTTTTGCTACAACTGAAATGCACAAAATACCTGGAACTATTTTATCTAGATGTCAATGTTTAAGATTTAACAAGATTGAAAATAGCAAAATAACTAACTTGTTAGTTAGAGTATGTGAAAATGAAAAGTTCACATATGATCTTGATGCCTTAAAAGTAATTGCTGAAATTGCTGATGGTTCAGCAAGAGACGCTTTAAGTATTCTTGAACAAACTGCAACATTTTCAAATAACCAAATTAATGCAGCAGATGTTTATAAAATTTATGGATTGTTAAGCCCTAAAGATGTTATTGATTTCTTAAATTTAATTTCTACTGGAAAGAACAATAATGTATTTTTAAAAGCAAACAATTATTACCAAAGTGGTGTAAACTTTGTTAGCCTAGCTAATTTAATAATTGCAATTTTGACTGATAAACTCATTTATTTAAAAACACAAAACCCTAAACTATTAACTAGAACTAATGAGTCTACTATTAGTCAATTAACTATTAATGATGTCAATACTTTAATTAAATTGTTAGACATTTGGCAAGACACCTATGTTAAGATCATTGTTCCAACTGATGTTCATGTTATTTTTGAACACGCATTGATAAAATCAATGAGCTGTTTTGAAAATGAACCAGCACCTGTTGTTCAAAAGGTTGCGCCTCAACCAAAACAAGAACAACCAAAGCAAGAAACAAAACCACAAATTAAAACTGAGGTTATTCAGCCAACAATTAAAATGGATGAAACAGTTGTTCAAGAAACATTTGTTGAACCAACAATGATTATTACTCCAATGGAATTGCCTAAGCAAGAAGCTAAACCAATTGTTTCTGAACAAAAAGAAATTGTAATGCCTTCTATATCTGATATTCTTTTTGCCACTGTTAGCAATAGAGATAAACAAGCTATCACTGATGCTAGAAAGTTTTTAGATGATATTAAATCAAACATTATTAATGAAAAGCCATTTGGTTCAATTAAATTAGCTTCTCAAGTATTTTGTGCTTCACCTAATGCTATAGTTCTTGCTTTTAAAGATGAATTAGATGCAAAAATATTAAATAAAGGTTCATTTACTAGAGACTTTATTTTAGCTACTTGCAAAATATTTAAAAATCCTAAATTTATTATTGGTTATTCAATTAATGAATTGAATAATTCTAAAGCTGTTATTCAAAAAGCAATGCAAGAAAAGAAAGAAAAATTAAATATAGAAGCTTTAAGAAATGTTTTAAATAGTGATTTGACTATTTGGCAATTAGCTTTTAACACTATTTATGATAAAGACGAAGACAAAAACAAAAAGTAATTATGAGTATTAAATTAGGATGTCATGTTAGTATGTGTGGTCCTGACTTTTTAGTTGGGAGTATTAAAGAAGCAGTTAGTCAAGAAGCTAATTGCTTTATGGTTTATACTGGTTCACCTCAATCTATAGCTAGAAGCCCTATAGATAAATTAATGATTCCTGAATTTAAACAAGAATTAAAAAATGAAAAGATAGATATAGATGATGTTATTATTCATGCTCCATACATCATTAATTTAGCTAATCCAGATGCTAAAAAAAGAAAATTTGCTTTAAGTTTCTTCCAACAAGAGATCGATAGAGTTAAAAAGATAGGTGCAAAGTATTTAGTTTTGCATCCAGGAAGCAATAAAAATAAACAAGAAGGAATAGAACTAATTGCTCAAGCGATTAATGCAATGCATAACAATTCTATTGTTATATGTTTAGAAACAATGGCCGGCAAAGGAAATGAAATTGGTGGTGATTTCAAAGAACTAGCACAAATAATTTCTTTAGTTAAGGACAAATCATTAGTAGGTGTTTGTTTAGATACATGCCACATTAATGATTTTGGTTATGATGTTCATGATATTCATGGTGTTTTAAAACAATTTGATGATGAAATAGGTCTAAAGTATTTAAAAGTTATTCATATTAATGATTCATTGAATAAAAAAGGTGTTAGAAAAGACCGTCATGCTAACATTGGTGAAGGAACTATTGGTTTAAAAACTTTGCAAGAATGAGCAAACAACTCTAAAATAGATCATATTTGTAAAATTCTTGAAACACCATGATGTCCAAACATGTATCGTAAAGAAATTAGAATGTTAAGAGGCAAATAATATGAATAGTCAAAAACAACCATTAGCATTTGCTTTAAGACCAAAAACAATTAAAGATGTAATTGGACAAAAACATCTTGTTGGACCAGATTCCATTCTTACAAGAATGGTAAAGACTTGCGATCCGATTAATTTTATCTTTTATGGATACCCAGGAATTGGCAAAACAACATTAGCTACAGCATTATGTAATGACATGAAATTGCCTTATGCTATGTTTAATGCTGCAACAGATAAAAAAGAAAGACTTGTAGATATTATTCAAGCAGCAAAATTATCAACAACTAAATATATTATCATTGTTGAAGAAATTCATAGATTAAATAAAGACAAACAAGACATTCTTCTTCCATATTTAGAAGATGGAACAGTAGTAATGTTTGCTTGCACTACTGAAAATCCGTTCTTTTCTATTAATCCAGCAATTAGAAGTAGATGTACTATTGCTAGATTAGATTTAATTACTCCAAATGAACTATATTTGTGACTAAAAAAATTAAATAAGAGAAAAGATTTACATATTAATATTGCAGACGATTGCCTAAAGACAATTGCATACCACTGCAATGGTGATGTAAGATCTGCCATCAATATTCTTGATAACATTCTAAAGTTTTACAAAAATGACAAGATTGATAACAAACTTTTACAAAAGATTTTAATGTCACCGTCAGGTCTAGCAAGCAGTTATGGCGATGAATATTATGATATGTTATCTGCTTTTCACAAATCATTAAGAGGTTCTGATCCTGATGCAGCATTACATTATTTAGCAAGATTATTATTAACTGGTGATTTAGTTTCTATAACAAGAAGAATGATTGCTTGTGCATATGAAGACATTGGCTTAGCCAATGCTCCATTATGTGCTAGAGTTGTAACAGCAGCACAAGCTGTTGAAAGATTAGGCATTCCTGAATGTTATCAAGTTTTAGCTGATACAGTTGTTGAAATGTGCTTATCTCCTAAATCAAATAGTGCATATATGGCTTTCGGTGAAGCATTTGAAGATGTCCAAAATGGTAAATCATATGAAATACCAAGGCATTTAAAAGACAACAATTATGCTTCTCATGAAAAATTAGGAAACAAAGGATATGTTTATCCTCATAATTTTCCTAATCATTGAGTTGAACAACAATATTTGCCTAAGCAACTAAAAGGAACAAAGTATTATAAAAAAGCAGATAATCCAAGCGAACTTAGATTAAATGCTTATTTAGAACAAATTAAAAAAGCTAATAAGAACTAGGCGGATCTGGTGTGAATATAGACTTCGTACCCTTATCGTTTCATAATTTATCAGCACCACCAAAATCAGAATAAGTTGAATTTCTTAATGTGATGTAATATCTAAAATCACCAGTTACATTTTGGCTATCAATTTCAACAGCAGCCTTGTCTTCCATTTTCTCTTTTATAGTAAAAGTACAACTATCAATTTTAAAATACTTGTTGCGTCTTAAAGATTCGGGGGTATAATCGGTATAAATTTTGACAGCCTTACCTTCAGTGATAAATTTACAATTTATTAAGTCAGTATTTCCATTTCATGTATATATACAATATTCTGCAATTCTTGATCCATCTCTATTTTTAAATCCTGTTGAATCAAAAGTACAATTTTCAAACTTAGCCTTGTCTAATGCATGAGTTGTATGACAACCTATAACATCGCAGTTTGTAGCAGTAAATGCGGTTGGTTGTATACCATAATCTTGTCAGTTTCCTTGACCACCAGGAACATTTTGCATTAAACCTAGCAATTTAACATGGTCAACATTTAAAATCATTCCATGTCAATTGTAAACAAATTGGTTTTGGTGTCCTTCAGACTCAGAATCAACGCATCTAAAAGAAGAAAGCTGTTCGCCGTTAGAATAACTAACAACACCATGGATTGTCACATTAACATTATGAACATCATTACTTCAGGTTTCAGCAACATCATAATTTCCGCTTGTGAAATATATTTCAACCGATCTGTCAAAAGCATCATGAATTACTTCTTTTAGAGATTTGTCTGTCAACTCATAGTTATCAGATGTTGGGGTTTTAATAAACATCTTATTTGCAACCACAGCCATTTGTGCATCAGACAATTTAAATTTTTCTTCACAGTCCTTACATCAACCATAAATTTTATTGTTGTCAAAGACATAATGATCTACATTTGGGTGGTTATATTCAGCAAAAATTGTTATATTGTTGTCTAAAACAAAGTCACCTTGAAGTTCAATGCCATTATATACTCAATCTCTGAATGTATGTCCTGGTTCAGGGTGAGATGGCAAAGTGATATGAACATCACCTAATTTTGTACCCTTTTTAACCTCAACATTTAAAATATGTTCCGTGCCAAAACTTCCCTTACCTGCGTTAAATGTTACAATAACAACATCGGTAGGAACTTTTTTAGTACAACAAGTAATAAAAGACGGAATTGCTAGAACCGGGGCAGTTGTTGAGAAAACAACAGTTAATGTCTTTAGAACACTTTTTCTCATCAAATATTATTATATTATTAAAAAACAAAGTTTTTTAATTCGCAGGTTTTAGTATTTTATCTAGCACTGCATTAATAAATTTTTTGTTATCAAGTTGACCATACTTGTCTGCAGTAATTAATGCTTGATCAATAGCGATAGGAACTTGTCTATTTAAAGATTTAACTTCGCAATAAGCCACAATCATAATTGCTTGTGTTAAAGGAGCAATCCTATCTCATGTTCATGTTTCTTTTAGATGTTTTGAGAACAACCCAATAATTTCATTTTTGTTATCAGCAAAATATTCAAGAAGTTTAAGCTGATTTGCATTGAACTCATAATTCAACATATCAATCTTAATTTTGTCAGCATCAAAATCTGACATTAAGCAGATATACACATATTGTGTAACATCTACTCTTTTTTGTCATTGTGCTTTATTTGCCATAGTTAATATTTATTGCTAAAACACAAGTTAGTGATAGAGATTGTTTCAACACTATCAACAAATCGTTTTGCAAACGTTGAATGACAGACAAATCAAATTTGCTTGGTGTTTTAATATCTAGGGAAACTTCTAGATAGTCATTGTCAATTAAACTTAAACTATGACTTAAATATGTGTAGTTTGGATATTCAACCAAAGCTTGTTTAATAGTTTGTTTAATTAAACCAGCTGAAAAAGTAATGGTTCCTAAACCATTAACTAAACAATAATCTTTATCAGCTTGTGCAACTTTCATTATTTTGTTTCCCTACCAATATATGTTCCGTCTGATGTTCTTACAATAATTCTATCAGTTGCTTTAACAAATTGTGGAACAGCTATTTCATAACCAGTTGTTAAATGAGCTTTTTTCATAATTGCTTTAACAGTATTACCCTGAACTGCATCTTCGCAATCAGCTAATTCACAAACAATAGTATCAGGTAATCTTATACCTAAGATTTCTTCACCATATTTTAAAATACTAACTTCAATGCCTTCAACTAAGAAGTTTTTCATATCACCTATTTGTTGTGCAGGGATTTCAACTGTTTCAAATGTAACATTATCCATAAAGATATAGTTATTACCATCAACATATGAAAAACTCATCTTGCAGTTTTCTACTATAACTTTTTCAAATTTGCCACCAGTTAAAACATCAATAGTAATAGAACCTGTTCTTAAATTTCTAACTTTACATTTAACAATACCTTCACGCATAGCGGTTTTGTTAAAGTAGTTTTCTAATACTTCATATAAATTACCATTATTTAAAAAGGTATTTCCTGGTCTTAGATCTTTTGCATGAACTATTTCTGCCATAATAATCTCCAAAATATGTATTTATTATAGTTTATAAATACATAACTTTGTTATTTTTGCTTGCACTTGGATCAAAGAAAACTTTTATTCCGTAGTTACATGAATATTTAGTTAAAAGTTTAGGATTAGAAGTAATAACAATAGCTAAAGCATTAAATCTAGCTAATGAAATAGCTTTAATTAGTTGTTCATCATTAGTGTTGATGACAAAAGCAGGATGTTTTTTATCAGCTAATTGCACATAAATATCACTAATTTGTTTTTTGATGTTTGGTGAAACTTTAGCATTTAAGAAATAAGTTCTGAAATGATCCTTACTATTAAAGTGTTTTTCAGATGCTTTATTAATTAAAGCCATTGTCTTTACTGTTTGAATTGGATATTGCCCACTAGCAGTTTCTCCTGATAACATTGTTGCATCTGCACCATTAATGCAAGCATAATAAACATCAGTAACTTCAGCTCTTGTTGGTTGCAAACTAGATTCTAAAGAATCTAACATTTGTGTTGCAATAATTACAGGTTTATTTGCTTTCTTACATAATTTAATAATGTTTGTTTCATGATAAGGAATGTTATAAAAAGGAGTTTCAAGAGCCAGATCTCCTCTTGCAACCATAATTCCATCTGCTTCATTAATAATTGCTTCAATATTATCTAGGGCTTGTTGTGTTTCAATCTTTGCTATTAATTGAATTTTCTTTCCTGCATTTCCTAAAATCTTTCTTACATCTTTTATGTCTTTAACAGAGTTAACAAAACTTAAAGCAATGTAATCTGCATCAAGTTTTATTGAATTAATCAAACTAATTTTGTCTTGGTTTGATAAAAAAGGCAAAGTGTAATGACTATTAGGCAAGTTTATTCTTTTGTTTGGAACAATAGTATGAGAATTTAAAGCCCTTGTTTCAACAACACCATTTTTAATATCAACTTTTAAAACATTTAATTGTAATTTGCCATCATCAACTAAAACTAAATTTCCTATTTTAAGATCTTTAGCCATGTTATATTTTTTAGTTGAATCATAAACATAAAAAGTATTAGTTCTAACTGGAGTAACAAAACTTTTAGTTTTGATAGTAATTAAACTGCCTTGTTTTACATTTAAAGGTTTGTTTAATTTTCCTACTCTTATTTCAGGGCCTTTTGTATCGGTCATGATAGCAACATTTAAATCACCATTAGATTCATTATTGATTTTCTTAATTGTGTCAGCTATTTTTTTATAAAAACCAAAATCACCATGGCTCATGTTGATTCTTGCAACATTCATTCCAGCATTTGCCATTTCCTTTAAAGATTGGTAATTAGCGCAGCTTGGTCCAATTGTGCAAACAATTTTAGTTTTATTAATATTTTTGTAATCTATTTTCATTTTTATTTTTGCACATTATTGTTTGCCACAGGAACTAAATTTTTAAAAGCTTTTAAACCAGGATAACTAGATTTAATAGATAAGTAATTATCTATTTCAATTAATCTGTTGTATTTACAGATTCTTTCTGATCTAGACATACTACCAGTTTTAATTTGACCACAATTTAAAGCAACAGCTAAATCAGCAATAGTAGTATCTTCTGTTTCTCCTGAACGGTGAGAAATAACTGGAACTCAATTATTTGTATGACATAACATAATTGTTTTAATTGTTTCAGTTAAAGTACCGATTTGGTTTAATTTAATTAAAACAGCATTAGTTGCTTTCTTTTCTACGCCTTCTTGTGCTAATTTTGGATTAGTACAATATAAATCATCACCAACTATTTGAACTTTATTGCCAATCATTGATGTTAGTTTAGCAAAACCTTCTCAATCAGTTTCAGCTAAACCATCTTCAATAGAAATAATTGGATATTTCTTAGTTAAATCAATTAGATAATTGATTAATTGATCAGTTGTCATTTGTGCTTGTTCTTGATTTAAGATCTTTGCATCTAAAGCTTTTTTAAATGTATAAAGCTTAGTTTGTTCATCATATAGTTCACTAGCAGCGCAATCTAAAGCAATAGCGCAATCTTGGTTAATTCCAGGTTTATAACCTGCAGCTTTTATTGCTTCAACCAAATAATCTAATGCCTCTTCAGCATTTTCTAAAGCAGGAGCATAACCACCTTCATCACCCTTAGATGTGTTGTAACCTTTTTCTTTTAAGATTTTTCCTAATGCATGGAAAATTTCTGAAGACATTCTTATTGCTTCAGCAGTATTAGCTGCCTTAACAGGCATAATCATAAATTCTTGGAAATCAATAGTGTTATCTGCATGTGCACCACCATTAATTACATTTAACATTGGCACAGGCATAATGTATTCGTTGTGTGTACTACAAGAAGGAACTAATGATCTAATGTATTCAAATAGTTGCATCTTGTTTGCTTTAGCACATGCTTTAGCACAAGCTAAAGAAACAGATAAAATTGCATTAGCACCTAAATTAGATTTTGTTGGTGTACCATCTAAAGTAATCATAAAGTTATCTATTTCTTCTTGTCTAGATGCATCTTTACCGTTTAAGTTAGGAGCAATAACACGGTTAACATTGTTAATGGCTTTTAAAACACCCTTACCGTTAAATCTTTTTTTATCTCCATCTCTTAGCTCTAGAGCTTCTTTAATTCCAGTAGAAGCACCAGAAGGAACCATAGCAACACCTTTAGCGCCACAACCTAAAATTACTTCACAAGCAACAGTAGGAAAACCCCTTGAATCTAATACTTCTCAAGCACGAATACTTTTGATTTTTTTGTTAACAAATATTGGTAACATTTTTTCAAAATAAAATATCTTTATATATTTATATATAAAAATTACTTTTTGTTTCAAAAATCTATATTATTTACTGATTGTTTATAATATATCTAATATGTCAATGACTAGAGAAAGAACAGATTTAGATAAAAAACCAACATGATTTATTTTCATGTTTGCTAACTTTTTAATTGTTTTGGGAACAGCAATCACATGAATCTTGTTTGCAAAGCAAGATAGTGTCAATTCAATTTACCTACCAACATTAATTTGTAATTTACTTGCTTTAGCTTTGTGTGTTGTCTTCTTATATTTTGAAATGAAAGACATTGCACCAAAGATAATGCACTTTCAAAGAAAGTGATTATGAATATATGTTGCTTCAGGCATTGTCTTTATTTTAGCAATCATCTTTAATGCTTCTTTCTTCTTTGGTTATTTAAGAAACTTACAACCACCAGTTTCTTTAGAAATTAATGAATGTTGACCTCTTATTCTTTTCTTTACATTAACTGCAGTTTTAACTTTGATATCTATTGGTTTGCAAAGATACGCTAGATTTAAAATTGATTTAGATATCTATAGAAGAAAAAGAGGCAAAGCTATTCCTGAAGACAAACCTAAAAAGGATAGCAAAGCTTCTAGTGGTCTTATAGACCAAATGTAAAAATGAAAACATTTTTTACGATTAATCTTGGTTGCAAAGTTAATTTGTTTGAAACCAATGCTATTACCTATCAATTTGTTAAAAATGGATTTAAACATGTTGATGATATTAACAAAGCAGACATTGTTTTAGTTAATACTTGCTCTGTTACTAATAAAGCAGACGCTAAAAGTAGAAATATGATTTCTAAAGCAAGACATGCTAAGAAAAAACCCATAGTTATTGTTATGGGTTGTTTTGTTCAAGTTAATAAGAAATGATTTGATAATGGACTAGCTGATATTGTTGTTGGCTGTAAAGACAAAAACAACATTATCAATCTTTTAAAACAATTTATTAAAACTAAAAAACAAATTAACACAATCATTCCATCTAACAAGTTAGATGAATTTGAAGATTTTGGTACATTTAAACATTTAGATAATACTAGAGCATTTTTAAAAATACAAGATGGATGCAACTTCTTTTGCAGTTATTGTTTAATTCCTTATTGTCGTGGTAGACAAAGAGCAATGAAACATAATGAAGTAATTAAACAAGTTAAACATTATGTTAAATTAGGATTTAAGGAAATAGTATTAACTGGCGTTAATACTGCTGGATACAAAGATGGTAATTATTCTTTTTATGATTTATTAGTTGATTTAAATAAATTACCTGGAAACTTTAGAATTAGAATTTCTTCGCTTGAACCTTTTCAAATTAATCACAAGTTAATTGATTTATTAGCAAGTAATAGAAAAAGATGAGCAAATCAAATTCATTTATGCTTGCAAGCAGCTAATGATGAAACATTAAAAGCAATGAATAGAAAATATAAAATCAAAGATTTTATTTCTTTAGTTAAATATATAAGAAGCAAGATGTCTCATGCTTCTATTACCACTGACTATATTGTGGCTTTTGGTAATGAAACAGAAAAACAATTTAAAAATAGTTTGTCAAATCTAAACAAGCTTAAATTTTCTAACATGAATATCTTTATTTATTCAAGAAGAAAAGGAACATTAGCAGATAAAAAATATCCAAAGGATATTAATCCAATTGTTGCAAGAAGTAGATACAACAAAGTTTTAGTAATTAAAGATAAATATCAAAAACAATATCTTAAATCTATATTAAATAAACCGCTAGAAGTTATAGTTGAAAGATCAAAAACACCATTGATGCATGGTTATAGTTCAGAATTTGTTAAAGTTGTTTTTAGTTCTAAAAACAATTTACAACATAAATTAGCAAAAGTTGTTCCAAACAAAATTTTAAAAGATAAATTTGGTTTCTATCTTAAAGGCCAATTAGTTTAATTTTTTTAGCCAAAATTAAATTTTTATGACTAGTACTATATGGAGGCTACCCCTTATGGGGTAGATAATTTTAATGAAAAATGATTATATTTTTAACACATATAATGAACTTAACAAAGAATTTGAAGTTCATGTTATGTTTGTAGGCAACCAATATCAATTCAAACTAACAAAAAGATTAGATGGCACAAAACCATCTAAAGTAACTTTAGCTGATGTTATAGCCAGGCTTGATAAAATCGATAAAAGAATTGAGATGTTAGAACAAAAAGTTGATGCAGGATTTAACGTGCTTGAAAAAAGAATTGATAATCTTGTAGCTAAGAATAACCTAGTTGAGTAAAACTAAAAACCAAATAGTAAATATATACTTTGTATATATTTAGAAAAGTTTTCTTGCCAAAAATAAATTTTAATGTCTAGTACTTGATAGGAGAGTATAAGACATGTATTCATATATGGTAGGGAAGGTAATTTCCCTTAATAAAAAATCAATTACCGTAGAAAACAATTATGTAGCCTATGTTATTAATGTAGGAAAACCAGATTCTTTTGAACAAGGAAAAGTTCAAAAGGTCTACTTGTATAAATATTTATATTTATCAAACAAAAATACCATGCAAGAAGACTATTATGGTTTTAAACAATGAGAAGAAAAAGATTTCTTTCTTAGTTGTATATCAATTTCAGGAATAGGTCCTAAATCTGCAATAACATTTTTGAAAAATGATGTAACCCTTTTAAAACAACTTATATCTAACAAAGATATAAACGCTTTAGAAGCATTACCTGGTATTAGTAAAAAGTTTGCTTATCTACTTGTAGAATATCTTTCTGACTTCTATGTTAAGAACAAAGCGGAGAACTATGAAAACATTGCAGATGTTATTAATGTTTTAAAAACACTTGGCTATAGCCAAGATGATATTAATTTCGCAATTAATAAACTTTGTGAAACTAATGCTATTGAAAACACAATGGAAACTTCTGATGTTGTTTCTATGGCAATAAAAGTTATATCTATTAAAAATGAAGCTTCAGTCCCAAAGGCCTAATAATCTTAAAGAGTTTGTTGGAAAGAAAACGCTTAAAGATAATTTAAGGACTTATTTAAAGGCCGCCATTATAAATAATGAACCTTTGGATCATTGTTTATTTTATGGCTTGCCTGGAACTGGTAAAACATCATTAGCTTTAATCATTGCTAAAGAAAGAAAAACAAATATTACTATTTTACAAGGCAGTAATATTATTAAGCCACAAGATATTTACAACTTTGCTTTAAGCATAAAAGAGAATGATGTTATCTTCATTGATGAGATTCACGCAATTAATAAACAATGCTTTGAATTGCTTTATTCATTAATGGAAGACTTTAGTCTTGATATTACAATTGGCAAAGATTTTAATTCTAAAACAACAAGAATAAAAGTTCCTAAGTTTACACTTGTGGGTGCAACAACTAGTTTAACTAAAATCCCTAAACCTCTTGAAGAGAGATTTGGAATTGTGTTCTATTTTGAAGATTATTCTAAAGAAGAAATTAAACAGATATTGAATAATTGTGCAAAAAGAAACAACATTAAATTAGCTCCAGAAGAAATAGAATCAATAGCCGATAAATCAAAAGGCATTCCAAGGAATGCATTAACAATATTATCAAGAGTTAGTGATTTTAAAACGCTTGATAATACTAAGCCACTTGATTCTATTTTTAAACAGATTGGAATTTTTAAAAATGGTTTAAATATTAATGACATTAAGTATCTTAAATGTTTTGAAAATCTAAATACTTGTATTGGAATTAAAACATTAAGCCAAATGATTGAATTAGAAATTCAATATATTGAAGAAAAGATTGAACCTTATCTATTTAAAAACAAATATGCAATCAAAACTATTAATGGTAGAAAGATTTTGCCTGGTGGCTTAGAAATAATAAAAAGAAAATAACCATTTAAGGTTATTTTTTCTTTGCTTCAAATGCTTTGATTAGTTGATTAACTGTTTTGATTGTTGCAAGAGTTGAGTCATCCAATCTAAAACCAACCTTATCTTCGATAGCTACAATAATTCCTAATGTAGTTATTGAATCAATACCCATTTCTTTAAATGGTTCATCAAGTGATTTTTCGTCAACATTTATATGAAGATTTTGCTTCGCAATCACTTCTTTAATTATTTTAATAATTTGGTCTTTCATAACTCTTATATTTTAACAAAAAATGTTATCTTTAAACTATAATTTATAGTATCATTTTATATAGATATGGCCACCTAGCTCAGTGGTAGAGCAACCGGCTGTTAACCGGTTGGTCGCAGGTTCGAACCCTGTGGTGGCCGCCATATATTGGCCTGTTGGTGAAGTGACTTAACACACACGCCTTTCACGCGTGCATTCATGGGTTTGAATCCCGTACAGGTCACCAATGCAGTGTTAGCTCAGCCGGGAGAGCATATGCCTTACAAGCATAGGGTCGGGGGTTCGATCCCCTCACACTGCACCATTTTGAAACCAAGATATAGCTATGCTATATCTTTATTTTTTTAAAAGTTTATTATTTTACAAAACAAAATAGTAAAATTAATTATTAAGATTATGAAAAAGTTAGTTTTTACAGAAGATAAGCAAAAACGTTTATTAAACGTTTCCTTGGGGCTTAATATTCTTATAGTAATATTAGTAGCAATTGCCTGCGGTATTTTGTTTGGCAATGTTAACCCTTTCCCACAACAAGAAACAGGCATTGCACACTTAAAATACTTTACAGTATTGTCCAATATTCTAATGGCGCTTTGTGCATTGTTTGTTATTGTTTCCATTTCATTAAAGAAGGGAGGAGTAATAGCTCATGTTGGTAGACCAACATACTTTGTTAGCTTTATTGGAACACTTTCAATTACTCTAACAATGTTTGTTACTCTTTTCTTCCTTATGCCATTCTCGAACTTTGTAAATGAAGAGTTCTACAATGCTCGTGTTTTGGCTGGTGGATCTAATGCAATATTGCATATTCTAGCTCCGCTAGTTTCAATCATTTCCTTTGTTTGTTTCTTCAAAACAAGCGGAAGAATATTGTTTGTTGAAACACTATATGCTTTAATTCCAATCCTTGGATATGGAATATTCTACTTATATGCTGCTTACTCACACATTGGCGAAGGTGGCTTGCCTGATATTCATTATGACTGATATTGATTCTGTCAATTTGGTTGAATGTATGTTCCAGCTATTTTCTTAGGAATCATTGCTATTTCTATTTTGCTAGGATGAGCTTTATGAGCATGCAACAAGAGAATTTATGTATATAAAATAGGATGAGATTACCTATTTACTGTTATGACAATCTTATTAGGCGTTGCTGGTTTAATTTGATTTGGAATGACTGGTGAACTATATGAACAAACTAAATTCTTCCCAGTTCAAGTTGCTTTATTAGTATTACTTGCTGCAATCATGCATTTGGTATGCATGAGCTTAGTTCAAGCTAAGAAAATACGCGATATCCCTGCAGGTATTAGAGTATTTAAATTAGTAAGTGTTACTGCTTCAGCAATGTCATTACTATTTGTCTTATTCTATTTAATCCCTGTAGAAGGATGACAAGCATTGCAAACAGGTGAAATATTCTATCATATATTCCTACCATTATTTGCTATTACATCATTTATCTTGCTTGAACACACAAAACAAATTAAATACAAATATGTATGATTAACAATCCTTCCAGTTGGTCTATATGTAATCTATTACATAGGAATGGCATTTGGACATAGAGCTGAAGGTCAAATGTGAGTATTCCAAGAAGGCTATGACTGATATGGCATACTAACATGATGACAAGCTACATCTCCTGCTATAGCAGTATCTACAACTCTTGCAAGCTATGCAGTAGGTTGAGGATTATATCTATCAAATAGAGCAATAAATCTAAATCCTAAAATAGCAGTAAAAAAAGCGAACATATAGTTCGTTTTTTTTTTTTTTTAGATTTCGTAAGAATTTTTTAAGAAGTAGTTTTCAAGAATCAAACTATTATAGTTGTCATCGTAGTTTTGGTTTCCTAAGCAGAAACTTGCTATAGCAAAGTCTGATTTTTTAATACCTTTAAAGTAATAGAAGTTACTTCCATTTTTCAAAATTAATGGATGTCAACTAACAATGTTTTCATGAGCAAACAATTTTAGATTAAGTTCATCAACTGTTGTAATGAAGTATTTGTGAGATGTTATTCCATCAATAGTTAAAACATTCTTAACTATAAGATAGTTAGGCAAGTATTTTTTAAAGTCCATTACATCCTACCTTTAGAAAGTAAGTCAGCCAATGGATTCTTACCTGATTTAATTTTCTTACCAATTTGATCCATCCCTGCTTTTGCTTTTTCTCATTGAGCAAGCATCTTATTTAATTCATCTGGTTTTCTACCAGAACCTTTAATAACTCTAATCTTACGATTAGGTTCCTTTTTAAATAGTCTAGGATTTCTTCTTTCTTTTTTAGTCATTGAAGTCATCAAAATTTTTCAAACTTTGATTTTAGCTTCAGCATCAGTAATTTGCCCTTCATTAATCTTGCTTGCAAGATTACCGGGCATCATTTTCATAATGCTACCCATTGAACCAAGCTTAGAGATTTGTTCCATTTGTTTCATCAAATCTTCTAAATCAAATTTACCAGAGATCATTCTTGTGAATGATTTCTTAGCTTCATTTTCATCAAGTCTATCAGCAGCTTTTTCAGCAAGAGACATTATGTCTCCAAGTCCTAAAATCTGATCAGCCATTCTTTCAGGATAGAAGATATCAAGTGAACCAACTTGTTCACCTGTACCTGTAAATTTTACAGGTATGTTTAAAAGATTAGTGATAGATAAAACCGCACCAGCTCTTGCTTCTGAATCTAGCTTTGTTATTACTAAACCAGTTAAGTCTAAAACATTATGGAATTCTCTTGCGACATTAATAATGTCTTGTCCTGCCATAGCATCAACAACAAGAATGATTTCTTGAGGTTTAATTGCTCTTTTGATGTTGGCAAGCTCATCCATTAACTCTTTGTTAGTTTGCAATCTACCAGCTGTATCGAATAAAATTACATCCTTATTATGTTCTCTAGCATAAGCTAGACCATTTTCAGCTATAGCAACAACATCTTTACTGTTTTCTGTATAGCAATCAACATCGATCTTTTTACAAAGATCTTGTAATTGATCAATAGCAGCAGGACGGTAAACGTCTAGTGCTACAGTCATAGGTTGTTTATCTTTCTTTGCAATTAATCAGTTAGCTATTTTAGCTACAGTTGTAGTTTTACCTGCACCGTTAAGACCAACAAGCATAATCTTAGTTGGGCTTGCTTCAATATTTAATGGAGCTTGGTGATTTCCTAATATTTCAACAAGCTCTTGTTTTACTATGTTTAGTAAAACCTTATCAGCTTCTTGACTTTTTTCCATTACATAGCCAACAGCTTTTTCTCTAATGGACTTGATTAGATTTTTAACTACTAATAAATTAACGTCTGCATCTAACAATGCAATACGTATTTGTTTTAGTACTTCGGTAATATCTTCTTCATGAATAGTTAAGTCGGTTAACTTTTTCTTCATGTTTTTAGCGATAATGCCGCTAATCATGGATTTAAATATGCCCATCTTAACCTCTAACTATTTTCATTGAATAATGAAATAGTTTTTCTTACCCTTTTTGATTACTGTGAATTTGTTAAAGTAAGAATCTTTCTTATTAAGCTTAAAGTTTTCATCAGTAATAACTTTGTTATTAACTAGCAATGTTTTAGCTGAAAGCAATTCTCTAAACAATCTTTTAGATGTAACAATGTTATTTGCAATTAAACAATCACAAAGTGATGTTTCTTTAGATAAGCTAATAGGATTAAATTGTTTTGCACACATATTAAGTTCTTCTAAACTTAATTTATCAAACTTACCATAAAATAATGCGTCAGATATTTTTAAACATCTGTCATATGCTTGTGCACCATGAATTTTAGTAATTAACTCTTTGGCAAGAGTTTTTTGTCCAAGTCTAGCGCCTTTGTTTGCATTATGCTTTTTGATAAGATCACTTATTTCTTTAGAACTTAAATCAGAGAAGAAGTTAAACATTTTGTTTAAGTCTTCATCAGCTTGATTCAAAATGAATTGATACATTTCATATGGACTTGTAATAGCTGAATCTAAATAGATTGCACCTTTTTCTGATTTACCAAATTTAGTTCCATCAGCTTTAGTTAGAAGATTAATAGTAAAGCATGCTGCTTTAGCATCTTCTCCATGAACCTTTCTGATCATCTCAAGACCAGTAGTAATGTTTCCTCATTGGTCACTACCACCAGCTTGGATAGCAATATTCTTATTAGAATATAGTCACAAGAAATCATAACCTTGAATTAGGTTGTAACTAAATTCTGCAAAACTAATTCCAGTTTCTAATCTT
Source organism: Mycoplasmoidaceae bacterium (assembly GCA_045641165.1). Classification (GTDB taxonomy): domain Bacteria; phylum Bacillota_I; class Bacilli_A; order Mycoplasmatales; family Mycoplasmoidaceae; genus Hennigella. The sequence continues at coordinate 15,371 of JAZUGL010000005.1, read as the reverse complement.
GTTTTGATAACATCTTTTTCTAAAAGATAGTTAATATTAATTAACTTTCCTGCTTCTTTTAAGAAATCAAAGAAGTTCATACCATTATAAATTTGGTTGTTGTTAATGATTTCTTTAACATTTGTTAAAGCTTCGATTTGTTTAGTTATAGCCTTGATGTTCCCATCAAGAGTTTTTTCGTCTAATAATAGTCTTTCTACTTTTTTGCCTGATGGATCACCAATCTTACCAGTAGCTCCACCAATAACTGCATAAGTAGGAATACCTTGCTTTGCAAAGTAGTTAAGTAAATGAATTTGGATATAGTTACCTAAATGTAAAGATTTAAAACTTGGATCAAAACCAATATAGATTCCCTTTTTGGAATCTAGAGCTTGTTGTAATTTCTTTTCATCACTAATGTTGTTAATGATGCCACGTTCTTTTAAATATTTAATCATGTCCATGTTTATTTACTTTCGGTTCTAAATAAAATTATATATATAAAAAATATATTTATTTTCATGTAAAAAAGTTATTAATTACATTAATAATTTATTTGACTGGATGCTTCAAATAAAGCGGTTCAAGCTTGGCTAATGACTTAACTTCTTTAAAGCTTTTGAAGTGAATTTTGAAGTTAGCATACATGCTACCAACTTGATCACGATATATTTTATATTTCCTGTATTTAGATAGATATTTATCTAAATCACTAGCATTAATGCAAGTTGGTTTAACATCAATTTTAGTTTTACCAAAAACCGCTAAATATAATTTGTTACTTTTAGCATCAATGATACTGATTGCAGGTTTAGTTTTAGTTTGTAATAACAAACTATTACAAACAAAGATTCTAATTTTTGGATAAACTATCTTTCACGCTTTAGCAATAAGAACTCCAACCTTGCAACCAGTAAATGAACCAGGACCAAGATTAACATATAAATGTGTTAATGCTTCTGGTTTAATTTTTGATTTTATTAATAATTTATTAATAGAACCAACAATAATGTCAGTTACATTTTTGTTAACTGCAATTTTAAAACCATTAACAAGCTTAGTAGCTTTGTATAAAGCTACATAGCAGAAATTATTTGTTGTATCTATAAATAAAATATTTTCTTTTTGCATAATGCGAATAGTATTATATTAAATTTGTAAACAAATTTAATATATTATTTAAGCTTGGCTAAAAATGTCTTGTCTGGCTTAGCTTCAAAACTCATTTTCTTGCCAGAAATTGGATGAATAAAATTTATTTTATAAGCATGAAGATATTGACCATATTCTTTATCTGCATCAGCATGGCCATAAAGTTCATCGTTATAAATTGGGTGATGAATGTAATTCATATGAACACGAATTTGGTGTGTTCTTCCAGTTAATAAAATACATTCAACATATGCTAAATCATTTTTAAGGTTTTTAATAAGATTTACTTTAGTAATAGCTTCTTTAGCTTTATGACTATCTGATACGACCATTTTTGTTGAACCATCAAATGCTCTAATAATTGGAGCCTTAATCAATAAATGATTATTGTCAAAATGGCTATGACAAATAGCCACATAAGCTCTATTTAAAGTTTTGTTTTGAATTTGTTCTTGTAAAAGTTTTAATACTTTTAGGTTCTTAGCAACAACCAATAAACCTGAAGTATTTTTGTCTAAACGATGAACAATTCCCGGTCTAACTTTGTCTTTAGAAAATTTGCCTAAATAGGCAACCAAACGATTAGCAATCGTATCTTGTTCATTAAAGCTGGTTGGGTGAACTAAAACATTTTTTGGTTTGTTAATTACCATTAGGTATTTATCTTCATAAATAACGTCTAAAGGTTTGCTACAAGGAGCTAAATTAACATCAATTAATTTAACTTCTTTTTTATCTTGTGCATTGATAGTGATTTTATCACTATCATCTACTTCAATACCTTGTTTGCTAGCAACTTCTTTGTTAACAAGAACCAAACCCTTTTTGATTAGATCAATAGCTTTTGTTCTAGAACAATTAAGCTTTTGTGCCACAGCTTTATCTAATCTAGTTTTAGCCATTATGTTTCTTGTTTCCTTCGTTTTTAGCATCAATAATAGTTACAGTTATGTAACTAATGACAAAACCAAGAACACCGATAACAACAAAAGAATCTGGTCAGTTAAAGATTGGGAAACCAGGTCAAAATCCAAATGTTAGATAATCTAAAACTGAAGGAACACCACCCATTGCTAAACTAACCGGAGTAGCTGCTCTTTGAATTAGATTAAATAATCCACCTAACATTGCAAGTGAAATAAAACTGATAACAACTCTACTATTTGTTAGAAAAACAAATAAGGAAGTTAAAACCAAAAAGACAATTGACTGAATAGCATAAATAGCTGCAGTATTACCAGCTAAAGCTGATCATCCCATTCCACCATTTCAACATACATGAATGTAGCAGAAAGGATTAGGAATTATTTCTGTACCAGGCTCCATATCTTTTAACCAAAAGTAAAAAGATAAACTTAATGAAAGTACTAAAGCTGCAGCACAAGCAAAAATAATACCTTTAGTAATTAGTGTTTTAGTATTAAAACATTTATGTAAATATGGGTGTCGATCTAAAAATTTTCTGTTGATTGATTGACTCATAGTGTAAATATTTTATTATTATATAATTTACCTAATAATATTATGAAAAGAAACTCTTTACTTTTAGTAAATTCTGGCCATAAAACAAAACCATGATGAGTGTTTTTGTCAGTTTTACTTTTAGTAATAATTCCTTTCATTATTGTTTGAGCATTAGTTGGCGAATTTAATGCTTTAGATTACCACTGGCTTATAGCCAGAGGCCAATCAGTTTGACATGGAAACTGCAATGGTAATCTTGAGTATGCAGCAAGTATTGCTGCAAAATACCAAATATTCTATAACGGGGAGCTATATGAATATTTGAAAGATCATTTGAACGACAACATAAGCATCACAAGCTATTGAACATTCTTTGATCCACTTATTCTTGCTCCATTATTCGGTTTATTAGGCTCTAGCCTAATTTATCCAATTATTTTTAATGCAACTAAAGTTTCTGGTCTAGATGTTTTACCATTTAGTTTTGGCTCAGGAATATTTATGACCGTATTAATCCTTTCAGGATTGATACCAGTTTGAAGTCAAAGTGGCGAAATGTTAGTTTTATATTTCTTGGTAAGAATTGCTATTGCATTTCTTCTAACATTTATCTTCTTTATGATTACAAATATATTTGTAAATAAATGGTTATCAACAAGAAGCTATTCTGCTGATATCTATTTTGGTTACAAATCTATTGATAAAGCAAATGCTCCTGCTAAAAGCATTCTTAAAAAGAATGTTGATATCTTTAAGAAACAAAAAGATGAAGAAAAATCCTATGTGGATTTACCTAAAGAGGAATAACCATGCAGTTTGTCGATAAATGTTATTTAACATTAAAAGCTGGCAATGGTGGTAACGGACTAGTTGCTTGGCGTAGAGAAGCTCACTACCCAGAGGGTGGTCCTTTTGGTGGCGAAGGTGGAAAAGGCGGAGATGTAATCATCCTGGGTGATGAAGATCTAAGCTCCCTTTTTCATTTAAGGTATCTTAAAAAGATAAGTGCGGAAGATGGACAAAACGGTCAAGCTAAAAATATGTATGGTCGTAATGGCAAAGACTATATAGTTAAGGTGCCTGTAGGTACGCAAATCTTTGATAGAGATACTGGTAAACTTATTGTTGACATCCTTAAGGATGGACAAGAATTTACTATTTGTCATGGTGGCAGTGGCGGTCATGGTAATGCCTTTTTCAAATCTTCATTTAACAAAGCACCAACCCTATACGAAAACGGCGATAAGGGCCAAAAGATCGACGTAGAGCTTAAGTTGAAGTATATTGCTGATATTGGCTTGGTTGGCCTTCCTAACGCCGGCAAGAGCAGCATTATTTCAGTTTTGTCAAATGCTAAACCCAAAATTGCGCATTATCAATTTACTACGCTTACGCCTGTGTTAGGAACAATTAGTTTTTCTAAAACTAAAACATTAGTTATGGCTGATATTCCTGGATTAATCGAAGGAGCATCAGAAGGTGTTGGTTTAGGTTTTGATTTCCTAAAACATATTGAAAGATGCCATATTTTAATCCATGTTATATCTTTAGATATAAATGATCATGAAGATATAGTTGCTAGTTACAAAACCATTAACAATGAATTAGATAAATATAACAAGCAATTGCTTAAAAAGCAATGTTTGATTGTTGCTAATAAATGTGATGTTGAAGGTGCTAAGCAACAACTAGCAAAACTTAAAAAAGTTTTAAAGAAGAAAGACAAGTTAGTAGTTATTTCAGCCTTAGAAAAAACTAATTTAACTGAATTAAAATCAATGATTTTAAAACTTAATGATTCTTATTTAACTAAACAAAAAGAAGAAGCTAAAAAGAATGCGGTTAAAGTTATTGAACTTAGAAAGAAGGAATATTTACCACATGAATTTAAATTCAAGAAAGATGGTCCTAATAGATGAATCATTGAAAGCCCATATCTAAGTCATTGACTTCACAAGATTCCTTTAACAACTAAAGATAATATCTTTAGATTCAACCAAAAATTAAATAATTGTAACATTGATGAAATCCTTAAAAAACATGGAGCAAAAACAAAAGATACAATTATCATAGATAATGTAGAATTCCAAATCGATTAATATGGAAAATAGAAGTTCTTGAAAACAAGCTATAGCTAAGAATCAAAACAAACCTAAAAAGTTAGAAAAGTACGGTTTGTATTTAGCTAAATGAGCTGAAAGTTTTGTTAAGAAAACTGATAGTTTTGGTTATGTTCTAGGTATATCTGGTGGTATAGATTCAGCTTTAGCTGCATCCATTTTATCAATGTGTAAAGACACAAAACTTTTGGGTGTGTTTATAGACATTGAATCTTCTATTAGTGATGTGTCAGATGCTAAAGCATTAGCTAAAAAATTTAAATTTGAACTTCAATATATTGACTTAACAAACGAATATCTTTCATTAGTACAAAAATGCAATATTGAAAGAAATGAAATTGCAAAGCAAAATTTAAAATCAAGGTTAAGAGCAAATGCATTATATGCATTAGCTAGCAAATATGGTTTGCTTGTTTGCGGAACAACAAATGCAGCAGAAAGACTTGTTGGCTATTACACAAAATTTGGTGATAGTGCATGTGATATAGCTTTGCTATCTTGGCTAAATAAAGCACAAGTTAGATACTTAGCAGATTACTTTGATGTTCCTAAAAAGATTATTAATAAAGCACCATCTGCGGGTTTAAAAAAAGACCAAACAGATGAAAAAGATATGGGAATTTCATACAATGAAATTGACCACTATCTTTCTTATGCTGTAATTGATCCAATTCAAGAAGGCAAAATTAACGGTAGGTTTGTTAGAAACAAACACAAATTAAATGCCCCTGTTAGACCTAAAAAGTTCATGTCTTTTAGGAATCTCAAATAATCTTGATTTTTTTGCAAATACACTATAATATATGTAAATTATTTATAATTTACATAAATTATGGGTAGACCGAAAGCATTAAAACCAATATTAATTGGATGCGCGTGCCTAGTTCCTGTTGGACTAGTAGTCGGACTATCAGTCAATTGAAACCATACTACATTTATAGCTGCTGCAGGATCAACTGGAGCTAGAGGTCTTGTTTATGGTTTTGGTAAAGAATATACTAAAGAACATAACCAAATTGAGATAAACGCTGAAAGCGGTGGCGCAGCCACTGGTATTGGTAATGTTGCTAACAAATTAATTGATATTGGTAACAGCACTTCTAATCCATATTACTTTGTAAATACTCTATTGCACGTTGATGACAGATGGACAAATATGAAAACTGTCACTCTTGCTTGGGAAAGCATAGCTCTTATTTATAAGATGCCTGATGGTTTAAGCCAAGAAGCACAAGAAAACTTTGACATATCAATTAACGAAAGTAACATCGATTATCTTTATGCTGTCTTTTCTGGTTATAACGAACTTGACCCAAATTATCACCCCGAATGAGAAGAATGAGATGAAGAAAAATATGCATCATATGATGCTTTTCTAACTGATACAGCAAAAAGCCACATGACTGGTGCTGATATACAAAAATGTAAAGACAGTTCTATTATTCCTTACGTTAAATCTGGCGGTGATAGGTCTGCCGGTTCATGCATCGCTTTTAGCGAACTTAGCAATTTAAATGATCACAAAACAGAAAAACAAACTTTGGCTTTTGCTGGTGGGCAATATGGTCATGACAGAAATTACTATGAGACTGAAGAGTCTAATGCTCAATCATATAAAATGTTTGCATCAAATAATTTTCCATGCCAAATGATGTATGTTACCACTTCATTTTTAAATGAAAGCAACATGAAATTAATAAATGATGCTGGTTATAAAATTGCCAAATATAAAAACATTCCATACGAACACAATAATTTTTGAAATGGTTACAACTGAATTAGACCAATTAATTCGTCTTTTGATTTATCAAATAAATTAGCACACGATTTTATTGAATGAATTTTCTATCGTGATGGTGCTTCATTGTCAGATAAGTATAAAACTTTTGTTAATAGCCATGATATGGCTCCATTAAGAGATGATCAATTTGCTACGATGTTAAAAGAAGGCAGCTTTGATGTTTCTGACATCGTCTTGGAACAAGAACAAAGTGACCAAATATATGGTGCAAGGATGTTACTAAGTTAATATGAAGGTAAAGGTAAATAGTAACAGAAAAGATAGAATTGCTAAAGCAACAACCGGTTGCTTCCTTGGTTTATTCATTGTCTTATTTGCTGGTGTTATTGGTTTTATCATTTATGGTTCTATTCCTGGATGACAAACCTTTGGTTTCATGAACATCTTTGGAACCTTAACTTATGATCTTGATTCACTTAAAGCTTCTGCATGGATGCCACTTTGTATAACCTTAATGGTTGCAGGTTTAGCTTTGCTAATTGGTGGTCCTGTTGGAATTAAGACAGCAACATTCATTAAGTTTAGAGTTAATCCGAAAGCACAAAGATATGTCAGAATGATTGTTGAAATCTTGGCAGATATGCCATCAGTTGTTTTTGGTGTCTTCACTTTAAGTGTTTTAGCTCCAGTTATTCAATTTATCTTTAGAACACCAACCCAATACAACTTAATTTCAACCGGTTTCATGCTTGGTTTTATGATTATGCCAACAGTTGTAAGTTTAAACTTATCTGCTTTGGATTCTGTTGAACCTAGTTTTATAACTAGCCCAATTGTTTTAGGTAATACCAGAACAAAAGCTATTTATAAAGTTTATAAAAAACAAATTAGAGGCAAAGTAGTTATCTCTTTAATTGCTGGTATTTCAAGAGCCTTAGGTGAAACTATGGCTACATCTATGATCTTACAAAGTCAAAACTTTAACTATGTATTTAGCCAAGGCTTTGGTGCTGTTTGAACAAGCTATTTAAAAACATTGGGTGGTTTGATTGCATCAAACATGTTTGCTGAAACATTAACTGCAGGAGTTAAAGGTTTACTATTTGTTTATGGTTTATTCTTGATGATAGTAATCTTATTACTAAATGCTATAGTTAAAGCTGCATTTAGAGATAAAAACTCAACAAAAAGAAATCCTTTAGCACAAGGCTTTATTACTGTAGTTGCTTTCATTCCAAGACAAATTAAGAAGTTATGAAATAAGATGGTTAACAAAAATGTTGTTAAGGTTGATGCAACAAACATTAACAACAACCTTTCAATTTATTTCCAACAAAGATCTTCTAAAGAAGTAACAAGCTCAAGATTTTATGATGGTTGAAAATTATTCTGAGAATGATTCTGTTTCATTTTAATAATGGCTTTCATTCTAACAATGGTTTTAAACATTGTTATAAATGGTATCTTTGGTTGCATGGCACCAAGCTGTACTATTTTCCAATTTGGTGCAGATACAACTGGACAAGCATTTGTTAACACATTATTAGTAATAATAATTTCTGTTGGTATAGGTTTTGTTATTGCTTTAGCATCAGCTATATTCTTAAATGAATTCTGTAAAGAAGGCAAATTCAAAAAAGGATTCATGTTCTTTGTTGACTCATTTAGTGCAACACCAACAATCATCTATGGTATGTTTGGTATGGTATTCTTCTTGCAAATACTAGGTATGAGTTCTTCAGGAACCACAGGAAAATCTGTATTAGCTGCTGCCTTTACTTTAGTATTTGTTATCTTACCAACTTTTACAAGATCTATTTTGCAAGCATTGCAAACTGTGCCAAATGAAGTAAGACAAGCAAGTTATGCTTTAGGTGTAGGCAAATGAGATACAGTTAGAAAAATTGTTTTACCTAAAACATTACAACACATTTTCTCATCCGTAGTTATTTCTATTGGTAGAGTTTTAGCTGAAACAGCACCACTATATTTAACCGCAGGTCTAAATAGTGGTAGCAAAATTAGTTTATTATCTGCTGGTCAAACACTAACAACAAGAATTTATGCTCAAGTTAGTGCTGGTGATATTGTTAAAGCAAACAACATCATGTATGAATGTGCCTTCTTAATCTTGATATTGGTTCTAATCATTCTACTTGTAGTAGATGTTCTAATCCCTAAACATTTTGAAGGTAGAAGAAGACAAGATGCTTTGAAGTATAACTTAAAGGAGAATAAACCTAATTTCAAAACAAGAAAAATAGATCAAGCAAAGAAACTATTTGCTAAAGCAAAAATGTTTTACAACATGAATTTAAGGTAATAATTATGAAAAAGAATATGAATCAAACAATTTCAAAAGCAAAAGTAAATGCATACTTAAATGCCCCTTGATATAAGAAGGCATCTTTAAGAGCTAAACTAAATAAAGCTGAAAAGCTTTATGTTAAACAACATAAGAATAGTAAAGTGTTACACAAACACAAAGGTTTTAACAACAAGCATGCTTTTGAAGTTGTTAACTGAAATTTATGATTTGGTAAAAAACAAGTTTTGCATAACATCAATGTAAACATTGAAAAGAATAAAGTTACTGCATTAATTGGAACAAACGGTTCGGGTAAAACTGTATTCATTGAAAGTTTAAACAGAATGAATTACAACGCCAGAACATCTGGACACATCTATTTTAATGGTGGTTTAAATTTGTATAGCTCTGCTATACCACATGTTGAATTAACTACAAGAATTGGAATGATCTTTCAAAAACCAAGTCCATTCCCAATGAGTATTTATGATAATGTGGCATATGGTCCAAGAAGTCATGGTATTACAGATAAGAAAACATTAGATGCAATTGTTAAGCAATCTTTAGATGATGCTGACCTTTGAGACGAAGTAAAAGATAAGCTTTCTGACTATGGAACAAGCCTATCTGGTGGTCAACAACAACGCCTATGTATTGCTAGAGCAATAGCCCTAAAACCAGAGATACTTTTGATGGATCAACCCACAGGAGGCCTAGACCCTATTGCCACAACATTTATTGAGAACTTGATATTACACTTAAAAGAGAAGTATACTATAGTTATAGTAACACACTCTATGAACCAAGCACAAAGAGTGAGTGACAACACCATTTTCTTTGTTAATGGTCGTATTTGTGAAGAAGGAACAACTAAACAAATCTTCACAAATCCAAAAGAGAAAAAAACAAAAGATTATATCTTAGGAAGATAAGGAGAAAAAAAGATGAATTTATTATTAAATAGCGTAGCTAATGGAGCAAACCCAAAATGATACTTTTATGTTGGTATTATTGCAGCAATAATGATCGCTGTATTTACACTACCACAATTAATTAGTATCTTGAAACACAAAGATACATCTGGTGTATCTATACCAATGTACATAATTCTATGCACAGGCAACTTCTTGTTTGCATTAAATGGTATTGGTATCTTGACTAATTTTAGCGATGATTTATCAAGCAGACTATCTGGTGGTTTACCACTATTCTTAGCTAACTTCATTGCTTGCGTAATTGCAACAACTATCTTAGTTATTAAGATAAGAAACAAGATTTGAGCTAAAAGAAGAGGCATTACTGAAAAGCAATTAGCTGATAACTTCAATCAAATTAACGCTGAAGAAAAAGAAGCTAAAATGCTTAAAAAATCTGAAGGCGAACTATAAAGAATGCCGATTAACTTTGAAACGTTAAAGAATTCGGAAATTAATCTAAAGCAAATGCTTATAGACTTTTTCGCTCACGTTTTAAAGACTGAAAATAAACTTTTAATTTTATTAAATAAAAAGAAAAAGATCACTACTAGACAATTTAATGATTTAGTTATTTTTGAAAGACAAAACAATAAGTGAGAAGCTAAAATTCTTGATGAAGCAAGCTGGATTATTTCTAAAGAAATACCCCGTGCTCAACACTTAAGATTTATTATTGCAACTATCAGATCAATCAAAGATCTTGAAAGAGTTGGTGACTATGTTGTTAACGTAGCCAGATATGCTTATCGTGCTAAAAGGGTTAATGAAAAAATATGAAATATTTTGGAATTAACACTAAAAGAAGCACTAGTTATTTTAGAAGACGTGTATAATAATCTAGTTAGCGGTAATAAACAAAGTAAACAGTATTACACTAAAAAGTTAGTTCCACTACAAATGGAATTTAGTGAAAAATATCGCTTGATCTTTAAAGAATTAGGAAAAATAATTTTTAAAGCTAAAAATCTTGATGATGTTTTAGGAGCATTTACTGCCCTTAAATATATCGAAAGAAGTGTTGATAGAGCTGTTAATATTACTGAAAACTTTGTTTATATTAGCGAAGCTAACTTTTATTTCGCAAAAGAAACTAGAAAACTCGATATAGGAAAAAAATAATGGCAAAAATAGAATTTGTAAGTCTTGGTGGACAAGACGAAAAAGACAAATTGTGTTCAGCTTTAATAATTGACGGAGATATCTATGTTTTAGGTTGTGGTATTCATTGCCCATCAGCCGTAACATTAGGTATTAAGAAGATTATTGCTGACTACAGTTTTCTTATTGATAATAAAGATAGGATTAGAGGAATATTTATTCCCACTCCAAGCTATAACGCATTTGGTGGTTTGGAATTTTTAACTAAACAACTACCTAATGTTCCAATCTTTACATCTAATTTAGGACAAGTTATTATTAATAATAACTTAGAATGAGCAGCAGGCCGTTTTAGAAATAATCAAAACCAAAACTTTAAACCTAAAACAAGTGTAATTGCTGTTGAACCACTTAAACCATTTAGATGTGGTAGAGCAGAAATATTAGGATTTAGAACTGCATCATACATGCCAACAAGCTTAGGCTTTGTGTTTAAAGCTGATGGACAATCTATTGTCTTTGTAGATCAATTTATGATTCCAACAAGTGCTAATAATGCAATGCACGATTTGATAGATGAAGTTAAAAGATATACAAACGGTTATGTTGTATTGTTAATTGTTGCCATAGGCAAAAACATTAACAATGCAGGATTTACTTCTCCTAAATATTCAGTATCAAGTTTTTATGAAAATGTTTTACTAGATATGACACATAGAGGCATTTTCTGTTTAGAGGAAGAAGATGTATACAAATTAATTAATTTAGCAAATTTAGCAAACGCTAAATCTATTCCTTTTTATATTTATTCAGGTTCACTTGCTAAAGCATTTAGTTATATGCAACAAGCAAGAATTGTTTCATTTCCTAATCTTATCTATATTAATGAAGCACAAATTAATACTATCGATAGAGGAATCATTGTAGTTAGTGGCGATAGACAAAGTCTATTTACTAAACTACAAAAGATTGTTATGGGCGATGACCATAGATTAGAATTTAAACCAACAGATACATTTGTTTATTCAATGTTAACAGTTAATGGTTTTGAAAAACTGGAAGCTAACTTATTTGATAGTCTTAATAGACTAAATATTGCAAAGATAGTTAAATTACCAAAAGACATAATTCAATTATCTCAATCACAAGAAGATCACAAATTATTGATTAATATCTTAAAACCAAAATTTGTTATTCCAGTTAATGGTTTATATATGGATTTTGTTAAATACCGTAACTTTAATAAAGGTGTTGCAACAAACCCTAAAAACATTTTGATTACATCAAATGGACAATTTATTGAATTTGATGGAGATAAATTAGTTAATACAAAGAAACACATTAAAGTAGTTGAACAATATGTTGGTTCAGCCGGTTTATATGATGTTGGTGCATCTGGTTTATTTGAATGTGAACAAATGGCTGATAGCGGTTGTGTACTTGCAAGTTTAATGGTTGATAAGAATAACAAAACCGTTAAACATTTCAATTACAACATTGTTGGCGTAATTAACCAAGCTGATGAAAAAAACCAAGCAATCGTTAATGAAATTAACGCTCATTTAAATAGTGTTATGGTTGAAGAACTTAAAAAACTTAAACCAGGAATGAATTTAACTAGAGATCAACAAGATTACTTTAAAAAGCAAATTGTTAAACAATACGAAAAGAAATTTGGAAAAAGACCACTTGTATTATTAACTATCATCTATACTGATAATGTCAATAAAGCTATTGATACTATAGTTGATGCAGAATAATATGGATACACAAAAAATTAATGTAGCAGAAGAAGCTAAAGTTCTTGAATTGCAAAAGCAAGAAAAGAAATCTCTTGCTTTAAGCTATACATGAAAGATTTTTCTTCTTCTTTATACATTTTTATGTTTAGCTAGAGTTCCATTTGTTGCTAGTTACACTGATGGATTAATTGAATATATTTTAGGTGAATCAAAATATGTATTTTATATAGTAATGATATTTGTAGAAATATCAGTTATCTTTCATTTACCAACTGAAGCGGTTGTTGGAACAAAGAAGTTTGTGGCCTTTTTTCTTTTAGGTTTATTTGCGCTCTCGTGCATTATTTCTGGAATATATGATCTAATTAAATATTTACAAATTAATCCTGATTTTGTTGACACTATGAAGTTCTATCATAGTAATTGAGTTAGTTATTTCTTAGAATGAAAATACACAAACTTCATTAATACTGGTTTTATTTCAGGTGGTATTTTAGCTGTTTTAACTTCCTTTTTATTTACATTCTTATCTTATGCAGTAATGTCTATTATTGGTTTGATTATTCTAGTTATTTGTATATTTGCTATATGCAATATCAACTATAGATCAACTAAAACTGGAATTAAAATTCGTGGTTGAATGATTAAAAAATTAGGCGGAACATTCAGATATGATGGTTTTGATGAATTAAAGTTTGTTAAAGAAAACCAAAATAGAGTTAAAAGAATTCCTAGAAGATCTATTATTAGAGCAGCAGTTAAAAATGACTACATTCCTTTTGAATTACTTCCTTATACAGATTTAAGTCACTATAGTGAAAACTTCAAAAGAGCAAGAACCGCACAAACTAAATTAGCTAAATTATTTAAAGATGTAGGAATTAAGGCTGAGGCGGCAGAAGCAAGTGTTTATACTACTTTTTCTGAGATTTATTTTATTGCTAGATCAAGAAAAGATCTTAAATATGTTTTAGAAATTCAAAGCAAAATATCTAGCACCATAAGAATTGATCACTTTAACATTAACATTACTGGTTTAACATTTAGTATTGAATATACTAACCCATACTTTTCTAAAGTATCTTTGAAGTCAGCTTCAATGCTTTATGACAGAAGAAACCGTTATTGTGCAATTGCAGGTTTAAATAAAACAAGTAAACTAATTGTTCATAATTTTGAAACAGACCCATCCGCTATTATCATTGGAAGAAGAGGCTCAGGTTCATCTACATTAACTATTTTGCTTGCTTTATCAATGTGTTATGTTTGCAAACCAAGTGAATTAGAACTTGTTTTATTAAACCCAGGAGCTGAAGCTCCTTATAAACAATTTATTAAACTGCCTCACTGTGATGGTAGTAGCTATGATGACATTAATTTATGTAACAATAAATTAGTTGCTTTGGCAACAGAATTAAATAGAAGAAAAGAATTGTTTTCATCTAGCAACTCATCTACCATTGATGAATACAATGACAGCATTACAACTCCACACAAATTAAGACGCATTTTATTAGTTATTTCAAACTTCAATAACTTGCTAAGAGATTCATATTCTAATCATGATATTATTAGAGCTTTATTAACTAATGGTCAAAAATATGGTATTTATTGTGCATTGCATTCTTATCAAGCAAATCATGATGTTATGCATGATGATATATTCAAAAATACTACAAGAAAATACATTATGCAATTAAGCACAGAAGCTGAAAGCATGAGAATCTTTAATAATCAAAGAGGAATACAACTTCATGGTATTAGTGATTGTTTATCTTTTGCTAAGATTGTTAAATATATGGAAAGAATTCAAATCTGCAATTTAAATGAGGCAGAATTAGAACACATTGTAGATATAATTAAAACATTCTATGAAGTTAAACAACAAAGAGAAGAACATGTCTAATTCTATTTATGATATTGCTTGTCAAACATTTGCCAAGGTTTTTCCTAAACAAGCAAAAAAAGTTAAAGCTATAAAAGAATTACATCTTGGTTATACTAACCATTCTTTTCTTTTTAGTGTTAAACATGATGAAAAGTATCAAGTAAGAATTCCTTTAGCTGGTGATTTAATTGATCGTAAATGTGAATACTATTGTTTAAAAGCAGTAAAAGACAATAACTTTGTTTATTTTGACAAGAAAACTGGTATTGCAGTTAAGAAATGAATTGAAGGAGAAAATCCAAATAAGAAAACATATAAAAGTCAATGATTTAATGATTTATTATTTGAACAAATTTCTAAACTTCATAATGTTAAATTACCTAAAAGTTACAAAGTAAAACCAATAAACTTTGACGCTTATAACAAATATTTACCTTATTTAAAATTTGAATATCAAAGAAAATACCTTTGTTTATTAGATAGAAGAAGAAATGAACCACTTGTTTTAACTCATAGTGATATCAACCCATTAAACATAGTTTATGATGGTCAAAAAATTCATATTATTGATTATGAATGAAGTTGTTTAGCTAGTCCATATTGAGACTTTGCTAACTGAATTAGAGAATCGGGTGTTAGCATTGACAAAATTCAAATGAGTGGATACATTAAAAACTTTGATAAAGAAAAATTATCTGATTTCATTTTCTTATCTTCAGTATTTGCTCACTTATGAGCTCAATCTATGCCACCATCAAGAAGAATTTTAAGATATAGAAAAAAGACAATGAAACAAATTTGTAGGGCATATAGATACGTTGTTCATCATGAAAAAATCTACTACAACTAATTATTTATTAATCGACCTAGGTAATACATGCATTAAAGCATGTATTATG
>JAZUGL010000004.1:0-11671 GCA_045641165.1 Mycoplasmoidaceae bacterium | reverse complement strand
ACTAAATGTCATAAGTTCTTGGGTTGTAATTTTAAAGGAATTGGAAAAGTATTTTCCAATTGTTCATTAATAGTAAATTCTAATAATTCCTTTTTATTACCAAAGTGGTTATAAAAAGTTATGGGTGATATCTTAGCTTTATTGCATATATGCAATACTTTTATCGTGCTTTTAGCAGTTTGATTTTTAAGAATATCAATTAGTGCGTCAACTAATTGTTGTTTCGTCTTTTGAATTCTTAAATCTAAGTAATCGTTCATTAGTTGTAAGCATTATATGCTTATAACTATCTATGTAAAATGACTAATAAAAAACACATTTGCTTTTAAACAAATGTGTTAATTTAATTAATTTTCTTGTGAGTCTAGCTTAATTAAGCCATCAAGTTTTTCAGCAGCGTTTGCTTTAGAACCAGCAAATAGCTTTTCAGCATGCTCTGGAGATTTCTTAACCAAAGATGCATATCTTGATTCACCTTTTAAGAATGTGACGTAGTCACCAGCAGGAGCTTTAGTTGAGTCAAGAGTAAACTTCTTGCCTTGAGCAGCTGGGTTGTAACGGTATAGTTGTCAATAACCAGCATCAACAGCTTTCTTCATTTCAATTTGTGAATTAGACATATTGAAACCGTGGTTAATACATGGAGCATAAGCAATAATCAATGAAACACCATTGTAAGCTTCAGCTTCAGTTACAGCCTTAATGAATTGTTGTTGGTCTGCACCAAGTGCAACTTGTGCAACATAAACATCTTTATAAGTCATAGCAATACCACCAAGGTCTTTCTTTCTTGTTGGTTTACCAGCAGCGCTAAATTTAGCTACTGCACCCATTGGAGATGATTTAGATGCTTGACCACCAGTGTTTGAATAAACTTCAGTATCAACAACTAAAATGTTTACATTTTCGCCAGAAGCTAATACATGGTCTAGACCACCAAAGCCAATATCGTATGCTCAGCCATCACCACCAATAATCCATACAGATTTTTTAGATAATTGGTCAATGTTAGTTAAGATCTTTTCCATACAGTGACAATCACCTTCGCAGATTGGTCCTTGTGCTTTAGCAGCAGCAACCAATGCTGGAATAAATTGATCAATGTCATCAGCATCTTTGTGAGCAATTACATCTGTAATTGCTTTCTTTAATTCAGCAGATGTTTTTTCATTAGCTAATACAGTTTGAAGATGTCTATATAGATCTTCTCTTCTATATCTTAAACCTAAAGCCATACCTAAACCAAATTCAGCATTATCTTCAAATAATGAGTTAGCTCAAGTTGGTCCTTTACCATCTTTATCAGTACAGTAAGGTACTGTTGGGAATGCACCACCATAGATTGATGAACATCCTGTTGCATTAGCAACAACCATCTTTTTACCAAATAATTGAGAAATTATTTTAATGTATGGTGTTTCACCACAACCAGCACATGCACCAGAGAATTCAAAGTAAGGTGCTTCAAATTGAAGTCCTTTAACTGTTGTTTTAGCAAATGGAGTTGTCATTCCTTTAACTTTGTTAAAGAAATCTCAGTTTGCTTTTTCAGTTGGCAAAACATCATTAATTGGTTTCATAACTAATGCAGGCTTTTCAGCATTCTTGTTTGCTGGACAAACTTTAGAACATGAACCACAACCAGTACAGTCAGCAGGTGAAACCTGAATTTTAAATTTACCACCTTGAACACCAAATGCATTATTTGTTTTAAATGATGCAGGGGCATTAGCTAAATCGCCTTCAGCGATTACTTTAGATCTAATTGCTGCATGTGGACATACTAAAGTACATTGACCACATTGCAAGCAGTTTTCTGCTTTTCATTCTGGAGCAGTATTTCCAATACAACGTTTTTCATATTGAGTTGTTCCTGTAGGAACAGCGCCATCAGGTTTAAACGCACTAACTGGTAGTGAATCACCTTGGTGTTTATCAATAACTGAACAGAATTTCTTAAAGAATTCTGACATATGACTTTCATCAAGTGGAGCAGCATTTGTTGTTGTATCCAAAGAGTTAACATCAACAGTTTCAAGGAAACTTGTTGCAGCATCAACAGCCTTCATGTTAGCGGCTACAACTGCATCACCTTTTTTGCTATATAGCTTAACAGCCATATCTTTCATTTGCTTTTCAGCAACTGCATATGGAATGATGTTAGCAATCTTGAAGAAACATGATTGCATAATTACATTAATTCTATTTCCAAGACCAGCTTCACCAGCAACTTTGTAAGCATCAATTGTATACAACTTAGCATTAAGTTGTTTTATCTTTTCTTTAAATGCTTTTGGTAAATGAGCTGAAAGCTCTTTAGCTGGATAAACAGAGTTTAATAAAACGTTTCCGTTTGGTTTTAAACCTTCAAGAACATCATATTTGTTTACATATGTAAAGTTATGAATTGCAATGAAGTCTGCATGTTGTAAGAAGTAAGGACTTCTTATCATTGTGTCAGACATTCTCAAGTGAGAAATAGTTAAACCACCAGATTTCTTTGAATCATATTCAAAGTAACCTTGAATGTATTTTTGTGTATTTTGACCAATTATCTTAATTGAGGATTTGTTTGCTGAAATAGTACCATCTGATCCTAAACCTCAGAACTTACATTCATAGTAGTTGTTAGCAAGTTCAACAGCATGATCTAGAGCTGGTAATGATAGATGTGTAACATCATCATTAATACCAACCGTAAATCTCTTCTTTGGGCTAGAAGATGATGAGTTTTTGAATATTTGGTAAACACTTGTTGGAGTAAATTCTTTTCCACCAATACCAAATCTTCCAGAGAAAACATCTAAATGTTTTCCCATTTGGTCTAATGCAGTTACAACATCTAAGTAAAGAGGTTCACCAATAGATCCTGGTTCTTTAGTTCTATCTAGAACTGTTAATCTCTTACATGAAGCAGGAATTACTTTAGTAAATGCTTCTGCATTGAATGGACGGTATAAGTGAACCTTAATTAAACCATATGGTTTGTGTTCTTTAGTAACTAAAGTTTCTAAAGATTCATGAATTGTGTCAGCACCTGAACACATAACTACGATTACATCTGTAGCATTCCCTGCACCGATATATTCAAATGGGTGATATTCTCTACCTGTGTAGTTTTTCAAAGCAGCCATAGCATCAACAACTGCTTTAAAAGCAACATCATAGTTTTTGTTGTTTGCTTCTCTATTTTGGAAGTATGTATCTCCATTTTCACATGGACCCATTAGTTTAGGGTGGTTAGGGTTGTGTGCTTTTTGTCTATAAGCATTAATCTTATCCATAGGTAACATCTTTTTGATGACATCATATGGAATTTCTTCAATCTTATTAATTTCATGACTAGTTCTAAATCCATCAAAGAAATGTAAGAATGGTAAAGATGAGTTGTAAGCTGCTATGTGAGCAATTAAAGCCATATCCATAGCTTCTTGTACGTTGCCAGAGGCAAGCATACAGAAACCAGTTTGTCTACAAGCCATAACGTCTTGGTGGTCACCAAAGATATTAATTGCTTGTGCAGCTAGAGTTCTAGCTGAAACGTGGAATACAACTGGTAAACATTCAGCTGCAATCTTGTACATGTTTGGAATCATTAATAATAAACCTTGACTAGCTGTATAAGTTGTTGTTAATGCACCTACAGCAGCAGAACCGTGAACAGCACCGGCTGCTCCAGCTTCTGATTGCATTTCTGTTACTTTAACTGTGTTACCAAAAACATTTTTTTGCCCTTTGGCAGCTCATTCATCACACAATTCAGCCATTGGGGTTGATGGTGTGATTGGGAAAATACAAGCGCAGTCACTTAAAGCATAGCCTATATAGGCTGCAGCTGTATTTCCATCTACTGAAATATATTTTTTGTCAGACATTTTAAAAATCCTCTTTTTATAAAAAATACATTCTTTATAAGAATGTATTTATATTATATGTTGTTTTCAAATAAATATATTTTATTTAGAAGTGTATTTTTCTACGGAAGACTTAATAGTCTTTTTAGATGATTTCTTACCATGCGAATCGACTGCAAATTTCGAAATCATGTTCTTATGAGTAAGACTCATAGGGCCACCAACACAGCCGCCTTCACAAACCATACCTTCTATGAAGTTATATGTTTTATCACCAGATGCTAATTTATTTAAAGCTTTAACACAGTCTGGCATACCATTACAACTTACTGGGCAAAGTTTAAAGTCTTCTTTATTAAGTTCTTTTAGAACTTGTTTAACGGCTTCTGATAATCCACCACAAGTTGCAAAGCCTCTACCATATTGTGTTGCATCATCAAGCGGTTTACCTTGTAACTTATCTAGGTCAATATTCTTAGCATTAAATAATGCTCTTAGTTCAGCAAAAGTTAAAACATAATCAACAATACCTTTGTTTTCTGGATTAGATGCTTCTTTTTTCTTTGCTGTGCAAGGGCCAAAGAAACATATTGTTGCATCTGGATTTTGTTTTCTAATTTGCTTTGCAATTTCCATCATCGGAGAAGAATTGTGGCTTACAAATTGTTTAAGTTCTGGATGTGTTTTGAGTATAAACTCAACAAATGCTGGACAGCATGAACTAGTTAGAATTTTCTTTTCTACTAATTCTTGCGCTTCGTTTCATGCAACAATGTCAGCTCCCAAAGCTGCCTCAGTTACATTAGTAAACCCAAGTTGTAATAAACCTTCAACAGTTTGTTCAATAGTGTTAGGTGCTGCTTGAGCAGCAATAGATGGAGCTAAAACACAGAAAAAAGGTTTTTCCTTTTTGCCACTAGCTCTATCATTTAATCTTTGTTTAAGCTCTTCAATAACATCAACAATTTGTAATCTATCTACGATAGCACCAAA
The DNA here is from genome assembly GCA_045641165.1 of Mycoplasmoidaceae bacterium. Taxonomy (GTDB): domain Bacteria; phylum Bacillota_I; class Bacilli_A; order Mycoplasmatales; family Mycoplasmoidaceae; genus Hennigella. The sequence goes on along the minus strand of JAZUGL010000004.1, from coordinate 6,824 downwards.
TGGGCATTTTTGTAAACATGCTCCACATGAAATACATTTATTGTAGTCAATCTTAGCAGCTAAATTACTATCCATAGTAATTGCACCTGTAAAACATGCTTTTTGGCATGGTCTACGGAAGTTGTAAATAGAACCGTATGGGCAAACTTTTGCACATGCACCACAGTTTATACATTTTGTTTTATCTATGTGAGCACGATGATTTTCATCAATTGTTATAGCTCCTTTAGGGCAAGCTAAAGAACATGCATGTCCTAAACAGCCTCGACAAGAGTTGGTTACTGTGTAACCACCCATTGGACATTGATCACAAGCATCACTAATTACATTAATGATGTTTTGGATTTTCTTGTCCTTATTTATCATATAAATAAGTCTTTGTCTAACAATATTGCGTTCAGCTTCTACGCTATCTCTATAGATAGCTTTAGGACCTGGAGAAATAATTTGTGGTATTTCATTAACCTTTTGATCTAGATTACCAGCAAAAGCTGCCTTAGCAACTTCTGACAAAACGTCAAAGAAAAGTTTTTCTACTAATGTTTCAAAAACAAATTTCATGGTCTGATCTATCTAATTATAAGTGTTATTTCCCAACTATGCTTTGTAAATACTTAATGGCTATAGAATTCTCTTTAGAATTCATAACAGGTGTTTTAGTTAGAGGATATTTGATTTTTAATTCTTTGTATTTATCTAATGCTAATGTATGATAAGGTAACACTTCATAGTTTTGCATATATTGCAAAGTAGATAAAAACAAACCTAATTCTTTAAGTTGATATTTGAAGTTAGTTAACTCTTTAACTAAAACATATCTAACTCAATATGGTTTTTTTCATTGCTCTAAAAGTTTAATTAAAGCCATACCAGTAAGCTGTTCACTTCCAGTGATTTGTTTATGAATGACTTTGTTTGTTGATTTAATATCAACAATTCATAAACTTACATACTTAGATATCTTCTTATATCATTTTTCATTTCCAAATAAATTTGTGGCAGCAGTATCAACTGCAAGTTTAATGTTTCTTTTTTTACATGCTTTAGCAAGTTTATAAACAAATTTATATTGAAGCATTGGTTCACCACCAGAAATGGTGATACCACCATTAGCATAGAATGCTTGATTCTTTTTAAACTGTTTAATTATTTCTCTTACTGAAAGTAAATATGTTTTTTCACCATCTATTTTCCAAGATTCGGGGTTATGACAATACAAACATCTAAAACTACAACCTTGGAAGAAAACAACAAGACGGACTCCTGGTCCGTCAGATGCTCCAAATGTTTCAGTTTTAAATACTTTAGCTTTCATCTTACATCTTTTCGTGGAATGTTCTTGCTATCACTTCGTCTTGGTGTTTTTTAGACAATTTAACAAAGTTAACAGCATAACCCGACACTCTTATTGTTAGTTGAGGATATTTTTCTGGATGCTTTTGTGCATCTAATAATGTTTCTCTTTCTAGAACATTTATATTTAAATGTTGTCCACCTTTTTCAAAATAACCGTCAATTAATTGAATAAGGTTGTTAACTTTAGAATTTGTCTTGCCAACTTTAGATCCTTTAGTATCAAATGTTTCACTATGTGAAACAAGTAACTTGCCTCCTAGTGCTGAAGGAATGATTGAGAAGGTATTAGAAATACCATCTCCTGCAAAAGCAAATGGTAATTTTGCAACAGACGATAAACTTGCTACTGCTCCACAACAATCACGACCATGCATTGGGTTTGCTCCTGGAGCAAATGGTTGTCCGGCTTTTCTTCCATCTGGTGTAGCACCTGTATATTGACCATACATAACATTAGATGTTATGGTTAGAATAGAAAGGGTTTGTTCTGAATCACGATATGATTTGTGTTTCTTTAACGATTTAGCAAAATACTTTAATACATCTATAGCTAAGCTATCTACTCTGTCATCGTCATTTCCATATTTAGGGAAGTCGCCTGTAACGACAAAGTCAATTGCTACACCAGAAGAGTTATATACTGGTTTAACCTTTGCATATTTAATAGCAGATAAACTATCTGCTACAACTGATAATCCAGCAATTCCAGTAGCAAAGAATCTGTGAACGTTAACATCATGCAAAGCCATTTCAAGGGCTTCATAATAATAACGATCGTGGTTATAGTGAATAATATTTAGCGCGTTTACATATAAACCTGCAAGTCAGTCTAAAACCTTTTTGTACCTGTTTCAAACTTCTTTGAAGTTTAAAATTTGAGGACTTTTTAATTTACCTAAATCTGGTCCTAACCTAACTTCGTTACGTATTTCATCATAACCGTTGTTGATAGCAAAAAGCAAAGCTTTAGCAAGGTTTGCTCTTGCACCAAATAGTTGCATTTCCTTACCTTGTTTCATAGGTGAAACACAACAAGCAATTGCATAATCATCTCCTCTTTCAGGACGCATTAAATCATCTGACTCATATTGAATAGATGAATATTTAATAGAATATTCAGAACAGAATTGCTTAAATAGTTTTGGTAAACTCTTTGATCATAAAACTGTTAGGTTTGGTTCTGGAGCAGGGCCCATATTATTTAAAGTATGTAAGATTCTGAAACTAGATTTTGTTACTAGTGTTCTGCCATCAAGACCCATACCACCAATTGTTTCAGTAGCTCAAACCGGATCACCACCAAATATATTATTGTATGCGGTCGTACGCATAAATTTAACTATACGTAACTTCATCACATAGTGATCGATTAATTCTTGTGCTTGTTTTTCAGTAAGCAGCCCTTGGGCTAAATCTCTTTCTATATAGATATCAAAGAAAGTAGAGTTTCTTCCAATTGACATGGCTGCACCATTTTGATCACGGATCGCAGCAAGGTAACCGAAATATGTGAATTGAACTGCTTCTTTTGCGTTTTTAGCGGGTTTAGAGATATCGACATGATAAGACAAGGCCATGGCTTTTAATTGGCCTAGGGCTTTGATTTGTTGAGCAATCTCATATCTTAACTGAATTTGGTTTTCAGTCAAATCACCTTGTAATAAAGATAGTTGTTTATTTCTTTCATCTATTAATGCGTCTACGCCATATAAAGCAATACGTCTATAGTCCCCAATAATTCTTCCTCTACCGTAGGTATCAGGCAAACCAGTAAGCACATGAACATGTCTTGCTTGTTTCATTTCAGTAGTGTAAGTTTCAAAAACTGCTTGGTTGTGTGTTGTTACATACTTTGAAAAAGTATGTTGAATTTCAGGATCAATTTTGTAACCATATTGTTCAGCAGATTGAACTGCCATTTTGATTCCACCAAAAGGCATAAATGCTCTTACAAATGGTTTTTCAGTTTGCAAGCCAACAATTTTTTCTAGACTTTTATTAATATAACCGGCTTTGTATGCATTGATGAAGCTAACTCTTTTATCAAAACCAAGAACTCCGCCTTTTTTGATTTCTTGATCCATTAATTTAGAAATTTGTGATCACAAAGATTTTGTGGCTTGAGTCGGACCAGATAAAAAAGAACCACCGCCTTCATATGGTTTATAGTTGGCTTGAATAAAGTCTCTTACATCAATGGTTTTAGATCATTTACCATCTTTAAAACCATCTCATTCTTTGAATCACTTATTAACCATGCCCACCCTTAATTAAAAGAAATTAAGTAAGTTTTACTTACTTAATTATTATAGTTAAAATTAATTTTAATCGTCCTCATTTAGTATTTTGATAAAGACATCTTGAGGTACTTCAACGTTTCCAATTGCTTTTAGTTTCTTCTTACCTTCTTTTTGTTGTTCAAGAAGTTTTTTCTTTCTAGAAACATCACCACCATAGCATTTAGCTAAAACATTTTTATACATTGCTCTAATGTTTTCTCTAGCAATAATTTTAGAACCTATAGCGGCTTGAATTGGTACTTCGAATTGTTGTCTTGGAATATTTTCTTTTAACTTAACACAAATTCTTTGTGCTTTGTGGTAAGCTTGCGATCTATGACAAATAAAACTCAAAGCATCTGTTTTTTTACCATTAAGTAGAATATCTACTTTTACTAAATCAGATGGTTGATAACCAATTAATTCATACTCAAGGGTTGCATATCCTCTTGAAATAGATTTAAGTTTATCAAAGAAGTTATAAATAACTTCTATTAGAGGAATTTCATAAATAAGTTTTTTACGATTGTTGTCAATGATCTCCATGTCAATATATTTGCCTCTGGAGTTTTGACTTAATTTCATTAAGTCTCCAATATATTCATCTGGAGTAAAAATACTTACCTTAACATATGGTTCTCTGATTTTGTTAATCTTTGTACGATCAGGAAATTTGGCTGGGTTGTCAACTTCAATTGTGGTTTTGTCTGTTTGATCTACTAAGAATCTAACTGATGGTGCAGTAACTATAAGGTCTATTTTGTATTCACGACTTATTCGTTCTTGAATAATGTCCATATGTAATAAACCTAAAAATCCACATCTAACACCAAAACCTAAAGATTGTGATGTTTCATATTCATAAACTAAAGCTGCATCTGACAAACTAATTTTTTCAATCGCAACTTTTAATTCTTCATATTTAGAGTTATCTATAGGATAAAATCCACAATAAACCATAGGTAAAACTTTTTTATAACCAGGAAGTGGTGCTTTGGCAGGATTAGTAGCTGTGGTAATGGTATCACCAACAGCAATATCTTTAATTGTTTTAATACTTGCAGCTACTCAACCAACTTCACCGGCTGATAATTGTTTCTTTTCTACAACTAAAGGTGTTTTAACGCCTAATGATGTAACAATAAACTCAGCGCCTGAAGCCATCATTCTAATCTTGTCACCAACTTTAATTGTTCCATTTTTAACTCTAATATAGCAAACAGCACCCAAATACGAATCATAGTAGCTATCAAAGATTAAAGCTTGTAATGGTTTTGTTTCATCATCATGTGTTGGAGCAGGAATTTTATCAATAACTGCTTCAATAATATCTTCAATGTTTTTTCCTGTTTTAGCAGAAACACATGGAGCATCGGATGCATCAATTCCTAAAACATCATGAATTTGTTTTTTTGTTTTTTCTACATCTGAACTAGGCAAATCTATCTTATTAATAACTGGAATGATTGTTAAATCATTATCAATAGCTAAATATAAATTAGAAATTGTTTGTGCTTGCACTCCTTGTGTAGCATCAACAACTAAAATAGCTCCCTCACAAGCAGCTAATGATCTAGATACCTCATAAGTAAAGTCAACATGTCCTGGAGTATCAATTAAATGAAAAACATAATCCTCGTCGTGTTTTTTTGAATGATAAGTTAATTGAATGGCATTAAGCTTGATGGTGATTCCTCTTTCTCTTTCAAGCTCCATACTATCAAGTACTTGATCTTGCATGTTACGAATCTTTTTGTTACTAGCAAGATCAATAATTCGATCAGATAAAGTTGATTTACCATGATTGATATGAGCAATAATACAGAAGTTTCTAATATGCTTCTTGTTCATATACTTATTTTAATTCTTTCTTTAGTTGGCTTGCTACTTTACGATCTAAAATTTGACTAAGTTCTGCAATTGTTGCTTTTTTAAGATTAGAAATGGTTTTATATTTTTCAAGCAACATTTCCTTTTTGTTTTTAGATAAACCATCAATATTTGGAATGATGGAAGTATCAAATAAAGCTTTTTCGTGTTTTCTTCTATAGAAGGATATAGCAGTATTATGAACTTCATTTTGAATGTTAGCTAAGAAGTTATATAGGTTGGTATTCTTAGTTAATGGGATGGTGCTATTATGATGAATAATAGCATTTGTTTGGTGGTTTTTGTTTTTTACCAAACCAATGATTAAACAAGGTTTAATATTTTTTTGTGCAAATGTTTCTAGTGCTGCATTTACTTGAATTTTTCCACCATCCATAATAATTAGGTCAGGTAGTTCATCTTTATGATGATCAATAAATTTACCTAAAACATATTTCATGCATTCATAATCGCTATTTATTGATTCATCATCAATAATGTATTTACGATATTTACTTTTAACAAATTCACCATTATGTAAATAAACCATACCTGCAACTTTGTTTTCAGCAAATAAGTTTGATATATCAAAGGAAACAATTGTCTTTATTTTGTTAGTATGTAAGATGTCTGCTAGTTCTACTAGAGCCGCTTGTTTTGCTTCTTTATTTGCTTTAAACACAAGATAGTTTGTATTTAGATATGTGATAGCATTGTCAATAGCATTAGATAATATTTCATATTTCTTTCCTTTTAGTGGTTTAGAAATATTAAAACCAAGAGTTTCGCTTAATGGTTTATATGTTGTCTTGTTTAAAGAAACATAAAGTGTTTTTGGTTTATTATTGTTTTTACAATAATATTGGTAAAGTCACGATGTGATAACTGAATTTAAATCTTCATAGTATTCATGAATCTCTTGAATTTTTGCAACAAGTTTTCCACCTACATAACTGAATAAAATTAAGCTGACTAAATTACCTTTTGTCGCATAACCCAAGAAATCAATGTTTTCTTTTCTATTAAATTGAACAGTTTGGTTTTCTTTAATTTGTTCTAATGCTAAACGTAGCTTTTTATAATGATTAGCTTCTTCAAACTTTAAGTTTGATGCTAATTCTTTTTCTTTTAATTTAAGCTTTTTGTTTAATGAAGAAATACTTCCTGAAAAGAATTGTTTTATATCATTTTTAATTTGTTCATATTGTTGATCAGATATATTATTGATACATGGTCCAACACATTGACCAATATCATAATACAAACATTTCTTTTTAGGAACTGGATTACATTTTCTTAAAGGAAATAATTCATTTAATA
>JAZUGL010000003.1:0-17361 GCA_045641165.1 Mycoplasmoidaceae bacterium | reverse complement strand
TAGCAAATAAGATGGTTAACATACTTGAAAGAAATCTTGTGCCTTCTCAACAAACCGCAGAGCCACAAATCACTAAAATAAGTGAATTTGTAGATGGGCTAAAAACTGATGACGAGAAGAAATTCATCAGTGATAGTGAATACTATAAACTATTCATTAAGTTTTATTACCCACAATTTATCGAAGTAAATTCTATGACTCAATACGGCATTGCTGATGCATATAGTTGAAGCAAAAATAATTGTTTAATATTTTGAAAATGCATAAAATCATTTTTCCTATTTCTAAAACAACATATAAGTGATGATTGAAGAGAAGTTTGAGGTAAATACGAACAAAGCGGAATGTTTGTTAAGGAAATAAAACAAGTTTGAGACACTTACTTTAAGCTATTCAATCTCTTCAAATAACCCTCCGTCGCAAAAGACCACACCCGGCTCGTCATTAGTCCCCTAATGTCTCGCCCCTTTCACATACTTATCTCAATCAATACCATTAGCAATAGCTAATGATTTGATTTTTCTTTTGATTTTAATGGTTGGTTCAAAGTGACCATTTTCATATCTATTTACAGTAGAAAATGCCACACCTAGTTTATCGGCCATTTCTTCTTGAGATAATAACTTATCTCTAAGATCTTTAACTAATTGTTCCCATTTCATAATTATTCTCACTTTTTGATTAAATCCATTAATAATTCAATCGACTTGGAAAGCTCAATGTCTATAAATGTTCCATGTTTTGGATGATCAATGCAATTTCTTATATAACTAACTAATGTTTCGTTTATTTTTCTCCCTGTTCTATCATCGACACCAACCTTTAAAATCCCTGACTTGTCAGCAGAAAAATCATTCTGATTTTTTAATTTAACAATTTCGCTATTAAAAATCTTGCATTTTTTAAGTTCCTCTTCAAAGCTTGCAATTGATAATTTGCCGCCGTTTTTAATTTTTCTTTTTTGATAAAGTTCATCAAACAAACATATGTGAAGTTCAATAGTTGGTATATTGAAAACTCTATGGTTAATCTCTGCCAATGTTAAATTATTTAAAATTTTGTTTTCAAAGGCATTTGAAATGGTATATCTTTTATCTTTTCTACAAAAATGCAAAACCAATGTATCGTCAGGGTATTTTGTCAAAAATGACTTCACAATGTAGGGTGAATGCGTGGCAATAAAAATTTGATTATTATTCTTTTTAAACGAATAAAAATCAGCAAAAGCTAATTGCATCGACGGGTGTAAATTTGTTTCGGGTTCATCAATTAGTGAAACAAGATTGTCGCTTTGACCAAAAATGTACATATTTATAGCGAGAGCTAGTGCTTTAAGTTCGCCTCCAGATAAATCATTTAATCCACCAGTTTTGTCTTTATTAACAGATATTACTACACCAGAGTCATCTCTTGTGTTTTTTACTCTTTTTGTGCTCAGCAAATAGTCGGAACCCAGTAATTGGTTCCATTTTTGAGTTATTCCACGAAGATATATAGTGGCCTTTCTTTCGTTGTCTAACGATATCTCATCTTCTCTTGCTAAATCTTTTAATTTATCACTAATTGTGTTAATTGATGTTAGAAATGCTTTTGATGGGTTTTCTGTAGATTTAATTTGGGTGTTGGCCTCAACGTAATCAATTTTCATTAATCTTGGGAAAACATTGGGCAAAAAATAATTCGACATTCTGGACTTAGTTTCTCTGGCAATTTTGTGATTTATAATGGTATTTGCATAATCCGAGAAGTATATAGTGTCATTTATCCCAACACAATAAAACATATTCAATATTGGTAATTTTTTAATTTCTTTTAAATATGTTGTCTTACCAGCACCATTTTCGCCGACTAATAAAATATATTTGAAAATCTTTTGATCTTGGGAAAACGAATGTAATTCGCCCTTATTATTAACCAGAAATCTTATCATTAGTGCCCTTTCAAAAATATGTTAATATTATAGCAGTTATTGGTAATATTTTATTTTAGAAAAAATAAAAAACAAACGCTTCCGCGTTTATTAATCTTTTCGTCCGATAATTTATTATTACAAAAATTTTAAGATTTTTTACAAAAATAATAATAGTAATATATATTATAAATAATATATATTACTAATACTATAAAACCTTCTAAAAAACTGAAACATGTTCAAAAAAATTAGCACTTTCCGGTCTTTTGTGCTATTTTTTTGAAAAATGTAGTATAATATAAATGTCATTAACTTTAAATCTTTTCGTTTGATATTTAAATTTAGTGATTGTGCTTTTGCACGTATATATTTTTTGGTCTTGTTTTAAAAAACAAACCTTATATTTTATGGCACGTTTTTATCGTGTAGTTTAGAATACATTCAAATAATAGGAGGTAGATTATGGCTAAAACTTTCAGTAGTAGCATGGATAAACTTGTGTTAGCGAGAGAAATAGCTGATACAAAATATAAAATGAATGGTAAAGCAAAGCAAATTTACAATTGTCCTGTTTGCGGCCCAAAAATCAAAAACAAAATAAATATGATGATTGAAAATGGCAGAAGCAGGGGTATCGCCTATACTTATTCTGATATTGACTGATTAATAAATGGTGGAATTGAAGAACTTTTATGTAATAGTTGCAAAGAAATGTATGATCAATTACTAAAACAAAAACTCTTTTTAGATTCTCTTAATCAGGTTATTGGCAAGAGATAAAACTTATTGTTTAAATCAAAATAAACAATCTCACTCACCAATCAAAAATAGAGACGTAGTCTCTATTTTTCTTTAACCACCTTCCACAATTCATCTAGCACCCAAACCATGCTATAAGTATCTAGTTTACAGTATTCAAGCATACCTTTTCTTTTTTCTAATAATTCTTTACCACTTAATTTAAATAGTTTAGGAAACATAGCTAATGCTTGTGCACCATTTTTAACTACTGGTAAATCATGATAATCATTAGCATGGTTAGGAACTAAAGCAGGCATAACATATTTAATGGATGTTCTATTAGCTTGTTTAGGATTAAAGTAAAATCCTTTATCAAATGGTTTCATTAAATCAACCATATGATCATGAATATTCATTAAATGATCTTTTAGATCATTAAATCTATTAGCTAATTGCTTTAATACCGTCTTTTCAAAAGTCATGTTATAAGCTATTGATGTAACATTTAAAGGTATATCTTTACATAACTGTTTAGCTAGTTCATACTGACAATCTAGTTTATCACCTAAAAACTCATAATGTTTAGGTTTAGCCCCAGGTTTATCTTGTACATGCAATGAATATTGAAATGGTACCTGTCAATATGGACCTATTCCATCAACCATAGGGATAGCTTCATTCATTGTTTCAAAATCTAAATGATAAATAGGATATTTAAGGCTATCTAAAAAGCCTTTAATACCTTGCCTATCAATAAAGACCTTATTATCTAATACTGCTTTTATCTGATTAGATTGAAAATTAGATAACTTCTTAATCTTTTTACTATCTAAAAAAGATACTATTCCCTTTTTAATCAAATCATGTGCTTTATTAATACTAAAACGATATAGCTGTGTAATATTTGGTTTTGGCAAATTAGCATGACAAAACTCAAAAAAATCACATGATTTACTACAATCACCGTAATCAGGCAACTGTTTTGAAGATTGTAGTTGCCTGATTTGTTTAATAGCTGTTGGAAGGAAAGATAGTTCGCTATTAAACATTGGTTCTTGATCTATCTTATAAGGGATTAATAGCTGCTTAATATCTATCTGACCATTTCTAACATAATTCTTATTTAGATATAAAACATAACACGCTTTAATCTTTAGATTACATTTTTCTAACACATACTTTTGAAAAGCTATATCAGCACAATATTGCTCTAAATGCTTTTTTATATCTGTTGCTGCTTTAACTTCATAAATAGCTCAGCCATCTTCTACCTTAACAAGAATATCTACCGCACAAAATAAATCTTCATATTGAAAAGATGCTTCAGCTATAGCTTTAGCATCATTTAAAAGCTTTTTAGTTACTTCTACCTGATTATTAATATTTACTACCTTAAGATTTTGTTTAACCTTAATCGTATTTTCAAAATACCTATGAGCATATTCATTAACTAAAATACCCTCATCTTTTCTTTTTTTAGCTATATCATCTTCAGGTTTAGCTTGATCTTTATTATTTAAACAATAATAGTAGGATCTATTACAAGTTCTAAAGGTTACATAATCTGTTTTAGTGATCATGGTTATATTATAAGATTACAAGTTGTGTTCAGCTATATAGAGGGCCCTACACAATGTGGTCAAAATTCATGAAGTATAAAAAGTATATATAACTAAAATATAGGAGAAAAATATGAAAACAATAATTAAAACATTAATTGAAATGTTAAACAAGGAAATTGAAATATTAAAAACAAAGTTAACCAGCTTCCCTGCCGAAATTTCAGATATCTGTAGTCCGAATGAAATATCAAGGGGAGACAAAAAATTAGATTTGCTCTATAAAATAGGTGAATATTTAGAGTTGAACGATGTTAATTCTGAAAATAATCCATTTTTTCATTGGAGTGAATATAGAAATTTTATTCATTGTGTGCCAAGAGCAAACTTACCAGCAACAACGGAAATGGCGGCTTTTTACCGCACCACCGTTTGTCTTTGCAATGGTGACAATTCAGCTATTAACGAATCAATAAATTCCAGAAAAAAATTAGTTTTATTCTTACAAAAATTAATATCTATGGATTTAGAAACGCTGAAGGGGAATAAAGATATTTGGTTGTTGTGCAAACAAAAATAGATACTTTTAGCGTCTATTTTTTATCATTGGACATCTATTGCCTAAAGTTTAATGCAATAACAATATTCTTAATTATTCACTCTCTTATGTCAGAAATTATACCTTCCGTGTTTTCTTTATTTTCGCTTCTAGTAATGTATTCTACACACTTTTGTTCTCAATCACGATACTCTTCATACTCGTCACCTTGAAATTTAAAATAATAACCTAAAATATATAATAATTTTATTAATAATGCAGTTGCTAATCGTTTGTTCCCATTAGGCAATTTGTGGGTAACATTTATATTAAAAAATATGTTTGCGGCAAAATAGAAAATATCTTCATGCGCATATTGACATTTTAGCAAACATGAATTAATGGTTGAAAGAATGTTTTCTTTAGCTTTAGTGCAAAATGGCTCCATATTTTCTGCGGATAATCTTTGAGCAAGATTATACGATTGCTCAACATATGTTTCTAAGTCTTTTTTTAAATTCTGGTTGGCTAAAAAATCTGTTAATATGATGGAGACTTGTTCGGGTTCGGTTTGAAACTTGCTTTGAAAACTTACTCTTAATTTAGAACTATCGTTAGTTTTAGTAATTTCGCTAAAAAAAAGCGAATTCTTTTTATCATTAAGAAATCGCAAAGTTGGTTTTTTAAATAGGTAAAAAATGTAGATCTTTTTCATCTAACATTTAGCTAAATGTTGCAGGATTTTGCCAAACATATAACTGTTTTCTTCGTTATTAAAATTTTTTTCAAATGTTTTTTCGTCATTTACAATCAAAGTAAATGGTGTTGCTTTATTTTTTTTCATAAATTCATTATACATTATTTTTTTTCAATGTGTTGTTTAACAATAAAATGTGCGGAGAAAACTAATTTTATTCATACGAACAATTGAAGCCGATAATTAAGGTAAATCTGAGGTTTGCCAAGAAGAACTAAAGATATAATAGTTTGTATGAGACCAAGCTTTTTAGATTGTAGACTAATCCATAAAGACTATGATAAAAACCTTAAAGGATTAGCTAAAAGAGATAAAGAAGTATCTAGTAAGAAGCAATTACTAGATAACTTCATTAATAGCTTTAAAATAACTAATGCTAAAATAGGTAATTATGTAATTACCTCATCCAACTATGAACCATGATATTTCTCTGTTAGCCATGCAAGAGGTACTACCATGATCTTTATTGCTAAATGGTTTGTGGGAATAGATGTTTTAGCTAATTGTGATGTACCTGATAATTACTTAGAAATAGCTAATAAACACTTTTCTAGTTCAGAATTAGCTTGGTTTAATACTCATAACTCTAAAATAGGCTTTGCAGAGCTATGAACAGCTAAAGAAAGCTTTTATAAGTGCTACTTTAACCAATTTAATAAAGCACCAGACTTTGATAACTTTAAGCTTATTACCATAGGTAATAATCTAGCTTATAGTAATAAAAAGACTACCTATGAATGTAAAAAAGGTATAGGTGGAAACTACTATAGCTTTGCTGTTTGTAGTCAAGTTATCTAATTCTTATAAGCTTTAACTATAGCTCCGACATAAACATTATGTCAGCAAGCTTTGTTATATATATTTGTAGTCTTAGGATTAGAGGAATAAAATTCATTAATAATTCTTTTATCAATAAATCCTTCTTTTTTGATCTTACCTTTATAGATTTTCTTACAAATTAAAGTTAAACTAGCTTCTTTAAAACAAGGCAAGTTATCTTTAAAGATAACATGTAGCTTTGTTTTAGCTAATTTGTTTTCATCTCTTCCTGAATGACTACCAAGATACAAAAGATCTTTTTTGTATTTGTTATGGTTAAAGAAAGATAAGACAAAATAGTCTTTTTTATCAATAAATTTATCTGTGTATCTTGATGGTCTAACAAATATTTCTGCTGTTGGATTGCCATCTAAGCTATGACCTCATAAAGCACCTAGATGTCCTCATGATGCAGTCATCATATTGAAGGCTTTTTTATCTCCAGAGGAGATAAGCATTCAATTATTTCCAATTAATTCAAAGGGATTAACTTTTATTTCTTTTAATTTAATACTTTTCATTATTCTAATGGTTCTCCACTTAAAAAATGGCCAGTCATAGTACATACTTTGTCATAAGCATCCATTTTGTTAAAGAATTCAAAGTCATGGAATAGACCTTCACCTAATACTAATTCAGATTCACAACCATGTTGCAATAGTTTGTTATGTAATAAGAATGCATCAGGTTTTAATATTTCTTTTTCACCAGTAAAGATAATAGTTTTTATCTTGTCGTCAAATTCTCCATTAATTGGACTAATAAAGAAATGATCTCTAGATATTTTAGCATTAGCTCATAAAACACCATAAGCTGCTAATCCATAAGGATGTAACATAATATCATCTTCAACTAAAGCATCAATCTCAGGATTTTTCATTGTTACATCTACTCATGGAGAAAATAAGACACGAGCGTAAGGTAATGGCTCAGCCATGTTATATAAATATTGACTAAAAGCTAATGCTAAGCCTGCACCAGATGAATCACCTAAGAAAACAATTTTCTTGCCTGCTTCATGCTCTAGTATATAGTTGTATACATCAATTAAATAGTCACGACATTCGGTGTAATCATGTTGTGGTAATACTGGATGAAGTGCTACATATACTTTAGCATTTAATTGGTCACATAATTCCACGCATCCATTAATATGGATGTAGTTAATGTTTTTAGCATAACCACCACCATGTAAAAACAAAATTACATAATCATAATCTTGATTAATGTTTGGTGTGATTGTATAAGTTATTCGATCATTATCTCAATCTGTACACTCAGGACATTCCACAAAACGTTCTTCTTGATCTACATAATCAGAAAGTTCAAAAGCTTCTTGTAAAGACTCGCGCATAAAATCTGGACCACGAGTACACAATTCTTGGGCAAGATAGCGAGGAAATTCTTGTGGTTCTAATCTTTCTTTAAGATTTTTATCTTTAACAATTTGAATAATTGCTCTATCTTTGTTTGTAATTCCAATGTGGTGAAGGCGTTGGTCTTTCTTGTTACAGCTTGTAAAAGCAGTAATAGGTAAAACTGCTGTTGCTGCAATTGGTGCTGCTAACATAACCTTTGATAATGTATGTCTCATAACTATATCTCCTAAATAAATTATAATTACTCGTAATTATAATTTATTACTACTTTAAAGATAAGGACTAGATTCTATTTTCTTTTCTTAGCTAATTTAGCTTTAAGACTTTTATGTGGATGTTTCTTCTCAGCCTTTATTTGGTTGTAGTTAATAGTGTAGTGAATCATAATGTTTTCCATAATGATGTTTGTAACAAAGATTAATGGTAAAGCAATAACTAAACCAATAACATCACTAATTAAGAAAGCAAGACCAATAACAGCTAATGAAATACCTAATACCATTAAAGAAGCTAATAAGTATCATAAGATTGTTTTAATGTTAAATAGATCTAAGAACTTAACATTATCTGGACGATAGAAGATTGCTGGTCATAAGAATGTTAAGAATAATACCACTAGCAATACAAACAACACAAGCACTATGAAGCCACCTACTGGCATATAGAATAAGAATAGACTACCTATTACTATTAGATATCCTAATAGTACTGTGCCTAAATTCAAAAAGAAAACAATAATAAATTTTTTAAAGCTCTTATCTGCGGCTGTTGTTCTTTGAATAACTACTCTAGAGGCAATAAAGGCTAATACACATGATGCACCTACGCAAGTAACCATAAAGATTAGTTCGTCTTTAACACCAGCTACTATTTCATTAGCACATTCATTAACTGTTTTCAAGATGTCTTGTAAAAGCGCTTCTTGAAATCCTGAGTCAATTAATGCTTGTTTAAATAAATGAACTATAGAATCAACATTTAGCATTGATTGTACTGCATTGATTGGATCTCTTCAGTTGATGCCATTTAGTTGACGACTAATTGATTCAATAAAAGCGGTTACATCAAAACCTGATTTAGTAAGTGATGATGCAGCAGAAATTATTCTAAAAACGTTATAGTATAACAAGTAGTAAATGGTTGGTGCTGCTACAATTAAAGCAACTAATACACCCAAAGCAACAATTCCAGTTGTTGCAAATACGCTCCATATATTTTTACGATATGTTTTTAATGCAGTCTTAATCATAATTTACCCCCATTTAGTTAGTTTTCCTTACTCATTCTTTTTCTGCATAATCTATTCGGATTAATGCAGCGGCCTGAATAGGGTTAGATAATTCATAAGACGGAATTAGGGTGGCACCATTATCTACATATCAATTATTAACGTTTTGACCAAAGTCAAAGTCAACTAGGTTATAGCAATTTCTAAATGCTTTTGCTTCAATCTTAGATAAATTATTGTATTCAGGTAGTGACACACTTATTAAAGCAGTGCAATCTAGAAATGCATCCTCAACAATTGTTTCCACAGTTGAAGGTATATCTATATTAGCTAGTGCTCTGCAACCATAAAAACATGTTCTTGGGATTACTTTAAGATTGGCAGGCAGATTAATAGTTGCTAACTCATAGCAATTTTTAAAGTCCCCACGAGAAAGTTCAAGATTTGGACTTTGTATATCTACAGTTTTAAGTGACTTCAAAGTACCAAATGCAAATTCACCTAGAGATTTGACATTTGGTCCAATGGTAACACTTTGAAGTTTTTCAAATACTGTATCAAAAAAGCCGTTTCCAATTTGTACTACACTATCATCTATATTAACATTAAATAAATTTGAGTTAGTTGGTAAAGAGCCTGCGCCTTTATCTAAAACAACTTCTGTTTTAACTGTATCATTAATTGGTGAACCAAATGTAAGTTTTGAAGCCATTTTACCAAATGTCGACAAGCCACTAATAGTTGCCGTATTAACTCCTGATGGTTTTGCAAGATTAAAGTCATATAAACCAAAGGTATCGTAATCTGTTCCTCTGATGCTAGCACTATTGGCCGATGCTTTAATATTAGTTTTTCCATTTGATAAATATGTTTTATCCTTGATTTGTTGTCTTTTTTCTAGTGTCAAGCCATCTATTGCAAAGCTACCAGATCCAGTAAATTTTCCATCTTCATCAGATGAAGTCGATAATATGGTGATGTTTTTTCCTTCTCCAAGTTGTGGTTCAACATTGGACAAAATAAGATGTTGATTTGGATTTATTGTTACTCCATCGTTACTATCTATATATTTAGCATCTGATATTTCTGGTGCAGCAGTTAGTGTAACTCCTGTTTTGATATTTTTTAGGGCAGATTTATTTATTGTTCTTGGGTCTTCTTTTTCTAGGCTGGACGATAAATAAATTTCGCCGCCATCTGGGCAACTTTTTAGTGCTTCATCAAGAGTGTCTGCTTTAACTACATCATTGAACCAACCAGTCTCACTATCAACTTTTATTGATTTTGTATATCAATATTTAGCAGGCTCTAAATTTTTTCTCGTATATTCTGAAGTGGTTGACTTTACAAGAGTGTAAGCAATTCTTTCTGGTAGTGTGTTGTAAGGAAAATATGTCCCATCTCCTATACTTCACATACCATCGGGTAATGCAACTTGTAATAAAGAATAGCAATAACCAAAAGCAATTTTTCCTATTTTATTAAATTGAGTTGATTTAGAAAAGTCTACTGAAACTAAATTATATGATCCTTCAAAAGACTTTTCACCTATTGATTTTAAATTTGTTCCACCTTTAACGGTTTTTAAAGCAACGCTACCTCAAAAAGCCTTATCACCTACTGTTTGTAAATCTGGACCTAAATCTAAAGTAAATAAGTGAGAGAAAACCGGATAAAGGAAATCTACGGCTGCATAAGGTAAATCACCCTCTACGTGGGCATTGAATGCGGCTTTGCCAATACTTGTAATTCCTTTGCCAATAGTTAAATGAAAGAATCATCCTTTTGTAATAAACATCCTTATCATAAAATCATGACCATCGTCAAGATCGGGGATATCAATATAAATGTCTCAACCAATTGTAAAAGATCTTTCAGCAACTGAGGCATCAATACCTTTAACAACATTTGTCATGTATAGATGGTTAACAGTTTGACCATATAGTGTTAAACCTCAGATTTGTTTAAAATCTTTAGAAAATCTAAATGTTCCTCAAGCATAGTTATCAGTTGGTAGTACTAATAATGTGTTAACAACTTGTTGAGAACCAACAGCTTCATATTTCTGAGCACTACCAAATGAAGTAACATAAGAAACTTTTACGTTTGCAGGGGCGATTGAAGTGTTAGTGAAAACAATTGAGCCTGTGTTATATACATCAGCATATGCATTGCCGCTTGCACCATTGTCACCATTAGAGTGAATTTCTCGGTAAGTAGATAATAATAGTTTTGCCTCACCTTCATATGTAATGGTGTCAGGAATATAAACTATTCCTGCTCCACCTATATCAAAATTGCATTTTAATGAAGTAGCGTTATGATAAGGAACTAATGTAATGGCATGATTTATTTTAATTGGTTCTGTTTCATTTATTTGCTTTTGAAGCAAAGTAACTGTGACGTCATCAAGGGTAGTTGATTCAATGGCTTCTTTTAATGTTTCAAAATAATTATTGCCAACCATAGCAACTTTGTTTTGAAGAACATGTTCAATAACTATTTTTGTGCGTCCTTCTACATCAATTTCCTCATGTGTATTTACCATTCCTTCTTCATAAGAAACTTTTATAACATCAGAATCTTCAAATGCATCTTCTCAGTACCAGTTGCATTCTTTGTTGATTACTACTATTTTTGCCTTAGAACCTGTAAATGCGTGGTGACCAATGCATGTTACATTGCTAGGACATTTAAATGTAAGTTTATTCTTTCCGTGTTGAGTTAGTGTAACCATTTCACCAGTTTGTGGGTCAATATGTACTAATGGGTCTTGATAACCACAAAATATACATTTGTCGGTTAAGTCATTAAATGTATGCTTTGCATAATCAAATTTTTCATGACATACCTTACATGTTTTTCAATGGTGTGTTTCATCACATTCATAATCTGAAGTAAATGTGTGAATATGTAGTCTTGAGCAACTAGTAAGAGTTGAAGTTGCTAATGGCAAACCAGTTAATGATGCGATTGCAAATATAGGCAATATTTTTTTCTTTAGTTTCATAATTTTCTCCTTAAATAATGTTAGTTAGGGGTACGTCTCTTTCAAGAGTCAGATGGATAGTTTTCAGAGATCAATTTGGCAGCAAGAACAGGATCAGATAATTCATCATATGGAACTAGGATGTTATCATTTACATATCAATTATTAATGTTTTGTCCAAAGTCAAAGCTTGTAAGACTAGGACAATCTAAAAATGCATTAGATCCAATTGCAGATAAATTATTAATTTCAGGCAAAAATACGCTTATTAAAGCAGAGCAGCCATTAAATGCAGAATTATCAATTGTTTCTACGGTTGCAGGTATATCTATAACTGTAAGCGCTTGGCAGCCATTAAAGCATGATGTTGGAATTTTTTTAAGGTTTGCTGGAAGATTAATATATGTTAAACCAGTGCAACCACTAAAGTTTTGTTGGGAAAGCACAAGATCAGAACTTAATATATTCACATTTTTAAGTGATGCCAAATTAGCAAATACAGAGTCGCCTAGAGATTTAACATTTGATCCAATAGTAACGTTTTGGAGATTTTTGAATCGTGTGAAAAAGATATTTCCAATTTGTATTACACTATCATCAATATTAACATTTACTAAATTTGTGTTATCTAGTGGTATAGAGCCTCCGTTGTCTAAAACAACATTTATTGTTTTAGGGTCTTTGATTGGGGAACCAAATGTAAGTTCTGAAGCCATTTTGCCAAATGTCGACAAACCACTAATTGTTACAGTATTAACTTCTGATGATTGTGCAACACTAAAATCATATAAACCAAAGGTATTGTATCCAGTTCCTCTGATGCTGGCACTATTGGCGGCCGCTTTCATATTAGAATGCCCGTTTGATAAATATGTTTTGCCCTCAATTTCTTCTAGTTTTTCTGGTGTCAAACCATCTATTGCAAAACTACCAAGTTTAGTAAATTTTTCATCATCAGATGAAGCTGATAATATAGTGATGTTTTTTCCTTCTCCTAATTGTGGTTCAACATTGGATAAAATAAGATGTTCATCTGATTTTATTGTTACTCCATCGTTACTATCTATATATTTAGCATCTGATATTTCTGGTGCAGCAGTTAGTGTAACACCTGTTTTTATTTTTGTTAGGTCAGATTTGTATATTGTTCTTGGATCTTGTTTTTCTAGGCTAGGCGATAAATAAATTTCGCCGCCATCTGCACATTTACTTACTGCATCAGCAAGAGTGCTTGCTTGTTCTACATCACTGAATCAACCAGTCTCACTATCAACTTTTGTTGATTTTGTATATCAATATTTAGCAGATCCTAAAGTTTTTTTTGTATATTCTGAACTAGATGATTTTACAAGAGCATAAGCGATTCTCTCTGGCAGTGTGTTGTAAGGAAAATATGTCCCGTCTCCTATACTTCACATACCATCTGGCAATGAAACTTGTAATAAAGAATTACAATCTTTAAAAGCGTTTTTTGATATCTTACTAAAGTTTGGTGATTTTGAAAAATCAACTGAAACTAAATTATATGAACCATCAAAAGCACCCGCACCTAAAGATTGCAAGTTTTTTCCACCTGTAATAGTTTTTAAACCTACACTACCTCAAAAGGCGTGTTCACCTAATGTTTGTAGATCTGGACCTAAATCTAAAGTAAATAAATGAGAGAAAACCGGATAAAGGAAATCTATAGCTCGAGGAGACAAACCACCTTCCGCGTGGGCATTGAATGCGGCTTTGCCAATGCTTGTAATTCCTTCACTAATAGTTAAATCAAAGAATCATCCCTTTGTAATAAACAATTTTAGTACAAAGTCGCCTTTGTAAGGAATTGCAACTTTAATTACTCAGCCAATTGTAAAAGATCTTTCAGCAACCGAAGCAGTAATATTTTTAACAACATTTGTCATATACAAATGGTTAACAGTTTGACCATATTCAGTTAAACCTCAGATTTGTTTAAAATCTTTAGAAAATCTAAATGTTCCTCAAGCATAGTTTTCGACTGGCAATACTAATAATGTATTAACAATTTGTTTAGAACCAACAGCCTCATATTCTTGGGCGCCACCAAATGAATTAACATAAGAAACTTTAACATTTCTAGGAGCAGTTGAAGCGTTAGTAAAAACAATTGAACCAGTATTATATACATCTTGATAAACATTGCCGTGTTCACCCGTGTCACCATTAGAGTGAATTTCTTGATAAGTAGATAACAATAATTCTACCTTACCTTCATATGTAACAGAGTCAGGAATATATACTATTCCTGCTCCACCAATATGAAAAGTACACTTTAGTGAAGCGGCATCGTAATAAGGAACAAGGGTAATAGGGCTACTAACCTTAATTGGGTCAGTTTCGTTTATTTGCTCTTGAAGTAAAGTAATTGTTGTAGTTTCATCAAAAAGGTTAACTGATTCAATAGCGGCTTTCAACGTATCAAAATAATTATCACCAACCATGGCAACTTTGTTTTCAAGAACATGATCAATACGTATCTTATTCATTTTTTCTTTAGGGTCATATTCTATATGTGTTTCTGCCTTTCCTTCTTCAAAAGAAATTCTTGTAACATCAGAGCCCTCAAAGGAATCTTCTCAGTACCAAAGACATTCTTTATTGATTACTACTAGCGTTGCTTTAGAACCTACAAATGCACGGTGACCAATGCATGTTACGTTGCTAGGACAATTAAATGTAAATTTATTCTTTCCGTGTTTAGTTAAAGCAACCATTTCACCAGTTTGTGGGTTAATATGTACTAATGGGTCTTTATAACCACAAATCATACATCTATCATCTAAGTCATTAAATGTATGTTCACCAAAATCAAATTTTTCATGACAAATCTGACATGTCTTTCAGTGATATGTTTCATCATATTCATAATCCGATGTGAATGTGTGAACATGAAGTCTAGAACAACTAGTAAATGATGTGAAAGCTAATGGCACACCAATTAACGAAGTTAAAGCTGCTGCTGGCAGTATTCTTTTTAATTTCCTTATTCTCATTTTTTTCCCTTTTCCCCCTTCAATTCAAAAGTTATTCGAACTTAATCGAATTGAGAGTGAGTTTTATATATATAAAACTCATTGTTTTTATTATAGACATATAAAAATAAATATAAAAGAAAAAACTAGGGTATTACCCTAGTTTTTATATTATTTTAACTTTAAAATGTCTTTTTCTTTACCACCAGTAATAGTTTTTAAATTCTTTTGAACCTTAGCTGGTGATCAATTTCATCATTTAATCTTTAGTAAATGTTTAATTACTTTATCACTAAATCTTTTTTTAACTACTTTAGCAGGATTACCTACTGCTACAGTATATGGTGGAATATCTTTAGCTACTACTGCATAAGCACCAATAATAGCACCATCACCTATTTTAACTCCAGGCAAAATTACTGCATGTTGCCCTATTCATACATCATTGCCTATGATAGTATCACCTTTAATAGTTAATTTTTGTCTTGGTCATTTTCTTAGACCTCAGCCATTAAAAATATAAAATGGGTAAGTGCTGGCTCCATTCATACAATGATTAGCACCATTCATTAGTATTTCTACTCCTTGTGCTATTGCACAAAACTTACCAATAATTAGTTTTTCTTTATATCAGGGATAACAATGGGTAACTTGTTTTTCAAAGTTATTTCCATCATAGTAACTATAGTCACCAACAATGATTTTCTTTTTATTAACAATTGTTGGTTTGATATATGTTAATTTATGAGGAATTAACGGATGTTTAACATTAGGATTTTCCATGAATAAATTATAAAAGAAAAAACTAGGGTAATAACCCTAGTTTAATCCTAAAAGCAACGTCTATCTATTCTCTGCTCACTTAAAGCATAACTTAAACTTTTTAGTATTTGACTTCTGTGTTTGGAATGGCAACAGGCATTCCACCACGATATGAATATTAAAATCTAAATTTTATTTCTTCTTTGCTGGCCTATACCAATTAACTATAGCTAAAACACAAGAAGACATCATACAAATATAGGAAGCAAATGATGATCAACAATTAAAGATTTGGGCAGTTGGAAGTTGCTGTGTTGTTGCCATTAAGGCTCAAGTCATAGCAGTACATGCATCACACATAATATATAGTCATCATATAAATTGATAGCCTTTAATCATTGGAACAATGTTAGCTAAAACAAACATTAAACTTAATGATTCAAATAATCTTATAGGATAAGATTTTGGTTCAGTTTGACTACCACCTGATCAAAACTTATAAAATCATTCAAACTTTTCCATTCATGCTCATAAGAAAGACAAACCAATAAAGATAACAACATAAACTAAAAAGATTCATAATTTTACTTCTTTAGGTTTTATCTTGCCAGTATCTTTAGCATTAACTTTTCACATAATTAAAGAAATAATTCTAGTAATAATGTTTAAGCCTTGCATTAACATTAGGCCATATAAATTTCTTTTTCAAGAAATTGCAAGTAAAAAAGCTGCAGCAATTATTCCAAGCAAAGGACAAATAATTCTTTTTTGTGAACCAGCATAAATAAACATGATTAATAACACTGATGAAAATAATGTTAATCAAGTTATTCAATCAGTAGCTGCTTCATGAAATAAGCTAACTTGAGTAATAAAAATAATTAAACAAATTGCACAACCTGTTCATAAAAAGATATGTTCAATTGTAGACAATTCTTTAATAAAGTTTTGCTTTTTAACAAAGTCGGAAAAACTTTTTGCTTTCATGATTTATTAATTATAAAAGAAAAAACTAGGGCATTAACCCTAGTTTAATCATTAAAGCAACGTCTATCTATTCTCTGCTCACTTAAGGCCTACCTTCGACTCCATAGTGCTTGACTTCTGTGTTCGGGATGGTAACAGGTATTTCCACTACGATATGAACGCTGCAAGAATATTCCTTGCAAGTTTTATAAAACCAACAATAGCTTTCTAAATATTTTTTTATGATCATCTAATCAATAAGTGATTAGTCTTTTAACAAAGTCTTTCGAATTATTAGTATTAATCAGCTTAATGTATTGCTACACTTACACCTTTAACCTATCAACGTTGTAGTCTACAACGATTCTTATTGCCTTGCGGCAGGGAAGATTCATCTTAGAATTAGTTTCACGCTTATATGCTTTCAGCGTTTATCTAGTCGCTACGTAACTACCCAGCTGTGCCACTGGCGTGACAACTGGAGCATTAGAGGTAACTTCACTCCGATCCTCTCGTACTAGGAGCAAATTTCTTCAATCTTCCTACGGGCATGACAGATAGGGACCAACCTGTCTCACGACGGTTTGAACCCAACTCACGTATCTTTTTAATCGGCGAACAGCCGAACCCTTGGAACCTGCTACAGCTCCAGGATAAGATGAGTCGACATCGAGGTGCCAAACACTGCCGTCGATATGAACTCTTGGGCAGTATC
>JAZUGL010000002.1:0-95109 GCA_045641165.1 Mycoplasmoidaceae bacterium | reverse complement strand
GATGATGTAGTAATTCCGGCTTCCGACTATACAACTACACCTGCAGAAGGTACTCCTCTAACTACACCATCTGAAAAATATGATATTAGTATTCGTTTAACTGCTGGTGGTGTTGATGACATTACAACATCAATTGTTGTAGCACAACCTGAAATTGAATTCAATCTTGAAAAAACTACAGTTATACAAAATAAAGATGATATGACTGCTACATTCAAATTAACATGTAGTGATGAACAAAGCGAACACACATTAACTGATATTACATTGACTAATGAGTCTGGTTTTAGTAAAGAACTTAGCGATATTCCTACTGTAGAAGGCAAATGTGATTTAGCTTTTGATTTTGATAGTCTTATTACCGGTCAAATAAATGATCTTAAACTTTCCTTCTCTTGTGATGATAGAGGGTTTACTTATACAAATTTAAAAATTCTGCCAGCATTTTATGTTCAAAGCGAAACAGTTAAGCAAGATGATGACAATAAAATCTCTTTTGTTTTGCAAACAAGTGATACTTCTACCCTTGCATTAACCGATATTCAATTATCTGATGGCGAAGAATGAACATTGGAAACTGAAGATATAGAATCTTTTGTTAGCGGAGGAACAATAACTTTCCAAGCGCCAGAAGCTTTGCTTGAAGAGAAAACTGGTCTTACTTTATCATTTAAGATAGGCGAAGACACAATAGCTATCGGTGGTTTAACAGTTCAACCTGATCAATATGATAACATTCAAGAAAATCATGATGCGGGCATAAGCAACATAGCCATGACTAGTAGCATCCACGATAAAAAGATTTATCTTGATTGTGCATTAGAAGATGGATATAAGCTTAATATAGAAAAGATAACTTGTAAGGTTCGTGGTAATGATTATGAATGAAGTCCTGGACAAGTTAGTGTTTCTGGAAATAAAATTACCATAAATGCCGACAACACATGGGCTCATTCAGGAAATAATGTTGTATTTACTATCGGGACTGACACAATAAATTTTAATCTTACTGTTATAGTAGATGAATCTGATCCGGGAATAACTAGTTGAAGAGTTGAAAAATCACACATTATAGGCAACATTCAAATCGATTGTGTATTAAGTGAAGGTTATAAACTTGATTTGGACCAAATATCAATTTTAGTTCGCCAAGAACCATACGAACCATCAGAAGAACAAATTAAAATTAATGGTGGTTCATTAATTATTGTTCCAGACGAGGAATGAGATGAAAATGTTCCAATTCAAATTAATATTGGTAGTATCCAAAAACAAGAATTTTCAAATATTCAGACAGAAGCTAAGCCAGACTTAGCATTTACTAACATCCAGACTGTTCAAAAATATTATGAAGAAGAAATCAAAATTACTTTCACCGTTGATGGTGCCTATACATTCGACGAAACAAATACTGAGGTTTTGGTGGGTGATGGTGAAGACCCAGTTAAATACAGTGGATGAACTATCAGCGGCGAAGGACAGCAAAAAGAACTCACTATTACATTCGACCCAAGTGTGTTTACTTCGCCTGATATAAAGATTGTAATTAACCTTGCCGCTTCACATATTTAAAATAATAAGGTGGCAAAAATTAAAAATAGGGTTTAACCCTATTTTTTTATGAACCCATTGGTTTCTTTACTCAGTCTTTAATTCAAACAGAGTTAAAGGCATTATAGACATTAGCATCATAAACTATCATCTTTTCAGAGCCAAAAGCATTTTTAACTATTTGTGTAATAGCTATTGATTGAGTAGATGCATCATTAGCTGTTTGACAAAGTAAATAGAAGAATTCTTCTGGAGTAATTGGACAATGATGGTGTATTCCTTCTTCATCTCAATCTTGAACTCAAGTTGTACCATTTCAATGAGGTGCTAATGTCTTTTCAGTAATATCAGCTTTGCTGATTTGTGTAAGCATTAATCTATAGCTGTTGTTTGTATCATCTTCAAAGCAGTATGGTTTATTTCCACCATCTACACCGGCTTCATGGATTTCAACATTAGATAGTCTTTCAAAACAAGGAACAAAGCCTCTTGTTTCAGTATTTCATTCTTGGAATACACCATCTCTAAATCTTGGTAATACTGCAGCCATTTCATATTTCATATCATCAATATTGTCATATGGATGTTTCTTTTCAGCAATATCACTATAGAAACATGAACCAGCATGTGTATCAGCTAATTTTCTTGCTAATTCTCTTAAATCATCTATAGATGAGTAGCTAGCAATCTTCTTAACTAATCTTCTACAAACTGTAGCATCAAAATATCTATTTTCACCTTGTGGATCAATATAACCATCCACAAAGTCGTCTTGTGTAATAGTTTTAGTTCCGTCATGGTTCTTAATTTCAAATGTTATAGGTTGACCATTTGCTGATTGGCTTCCAGTGAATGAATATCAAGCGCCAGTATGTTCTTCATAACGTTTAGCTTCACCACCTGCTGTAAGATCACATAAGTTTCTTGAGTTATCAGTACAAGAGTCTACTGATTTAAAGGCAGGATCTATTAAACATGAAGGTAATGAAGAAGATGTAGCTGTTTGTAGGCCAGTAAAACCAGCTAGAACTTTAGAAACAGTAGTTGGATCTGCTCCATCTTTCTTAATAGTAAATACCTTATTTAAAATATTTCAGTATTGGTCACACGCGATTTTGCTTTCTTTATCTAAATCGGTTCCAGGAATAGTTCCTGATGCATAACCTACACGGTCATAAATGTTATCAACATTTGCAGTTCAGTCATATTCAGTTGCTGTATCGGTTTTAATTTCTGTAGTTGGATCTTTAAAACCATCACCTGATTCAGCTAGATCTGATAGATCTTTACTAATGTAACCAATGATTGCTTGTTCATTTTCAGATATCTTAGAATCAAGAATCTTATAGAAGTTACCAAATAATTTGCCACCTTCAATCAATGGTTTGCTATCCAACATTAAGTATGTTAATGTTGCTTTAAATAATTTTTCACCATTAGCAAAATCAGAATATTTACCATTAATGCTTAAATCATTGGTTGAAAGTAAATCATATGTTCCACCTATTTTGCCAAAATAATCTGTTGATGTTTTTGCATCAACATCAGCATAGTTAAATGGATCAGACATAACTTTGCCTGCTTTATATACTGAAGTTATTGCTTGAGCAAAACTTGTTGCTTTAGTATATTTATCAAAATTAGAATCTTCTGCTGTTCCACCCATTTGTAAACCAATGTATTGGTCATAAGCATCGCCTTTAATAACATTGCTTAAACCATTAGATATGCCCATGTATTTATACATTGCTCTATCAGCGGCAAGAGAATGATATCAGAATCTGTTTGACATCACAGCCTTAGCAGACTTAATTTGAGGTGAGAATGCAGCATCTGCATCCACATCAAAAGCGGACATTTCAGTTATGAAAGCAGCTGCATCAACTTCAGCTTTTTTAAGACCCAATGAGTAATTTGTTGCTTTATCAGTAATTGATACACCATTACCATCTCAGTTAAAGTAAGCAGTAGCATTAACACATGCATAGTCATGCATTCTTAATGGTTCTGCTGGTTGTCCTGAAGCAGGGACAAAAGGACCACATTCATATGCTGTAGGAGCAATTAAACCATTGGAATAGATCTTTTTAAATTTAAATGTATTCTTTGAATTTGTTATTTGATCTTTACGATAAGCATAAATACGTTTATTTGCAGCAGCACATAAATCAACAATTCTTTTCTTGTTGTCATATTCAGTTGTTACTTTAATGTAATCTTCTAGATGGTTGTTAGTACCAAATTCTGTTTTAATTTTTTGGTCAAAGAATGATTGGTCTTCTCTAACAAATGTTTCTTCAGCATATTTTTCAATTGGTCTAAAAATGTTAATATAGTTAACATTTGGTTTACCACCTTCAAAGTCTTTAGTAGTATCAAGAGCCATTTCAAGAATAATGTTTGCAAAGTTATTTTTGAAATATGTTTGTAGTTCACCATCTTTAGAGAAGATATCTGTAGAAATTCAGTCTTTTGCTGTATGACCATCTTTCTTTTGCATCAAACGATATTTCAATACGTTCTTAGCAGCTTGCTTTTTAGATAGTTCACCACCGCCAAAGCTTTGTGGGTTTTTAATAAAGTTATAGCCATCTATAGTTTGAGCATGCATTCCTGATTCATTTAATTCAAGAATTCATGGTTGAGTTTCTTGTGAAGCTCCAGCTTCAAGATCATTAACTAAAACAGCGTTTGTAAGGAATCTTACACCTTCATCTTCACCTCAAGATGTTGAACCGTCAGTTTTTCCAAAGAAGAAACCAAAGTCAGATGAGAAACCAGCCAATGTTTTAAATACATCGCTGTGGAAAGCATCGCTGCCTTTTGTTACATGGTCATAGATATCTTGAAGATCAACAAATGAATTAATGTTTTTAATTTGATTACCAAAATCTACTGCTGGAGATTCATGTTTCCTTGGAGTAAGTTTTCCAGTTTCTACATTTCTTTCTAATTCATAATTTGAGAAAAAGAAGTTTTTCAAAATTACAGCAAAGTTTTCATTTCTTAGATCAGTTAGATCTAATGGTACTCTTCCAGTTGTTCCTGGTTTTTGTAAACCATATTCAAGTCTTGCAGCAGTAATTTCGTTCATTCTGCTGTTTTTACTATATTGTGTTAAGCCTGAAACACCAATAGCATCTAGATAAAGTTGTGCAGCAGCGCAAGCATAAGGAACATACAATGAAGCACCAGATTCTTCTGTAGTCATTTTGTTAGCATAAGCTAATAAAAGAGTTTGAGAGTCTTCTGTATGTGGTCTGCTAGATGATTTGCTGCCACATGGAATATTTACTGTTCCGTTTGAAGAATGCTTATCATTTGAAGCGTCAGTATATTCTTGTAAATAGTTTCCTGCTTTAAGATCAGTTAATCAGTTGTAATAGATCTTTGTACCATTGCTTTTATCTTCTGGACCGCATCCACCAAAGAATGGATATGTTTCATTTGGATCATCTGGAATAGTAGCTGTTTTATCAGTAGCATAGATATCTTTTAATGTTCTATCACCATATGGTTTAGAATATTTGAATAATGATGCAGCTGAAAAGAATGGCTTTTCAGTATCAAATCATCTATCAAATGTATATTGTTGAATAGTTGCATAATCGCCCTCTGGGTGGGCAGCCATTTTTCTAAAGTTAAATTTACTTGCATCTTTAGATTCAGGGTCTTGTTCAGGATAATATGAAATATCTGTGTGAGCATAAAATCCTAAATCATCTCATGTTGCAGGATTAGCTAAAGCTTGTTCGTTAATGTGACCTGTTGCATCTTTATCAAAAGCTCTAGGATAGATATATCCTGTTTGTTTGCCTTCACGGTTAGAGAAGTTTTTACAATATCCAAAGAAACTAGTATCTCAAACTTTTGAGATAAACTTGTCTTTAATTTTTTTTAATTTTTGAATACGCTTATAAGAAGCTTCTGTTCCACCATTAGGGGAAAGGTTTTCGTTTTGTAAATAGAAACCATAGCTTGCACCATATTTGTTTTTGCAAGATTGAACAAGGTCATTGTAGTCCTTGTCAACATCGTGGTTGACTTCGTCAAGAATATCTTTAAATTCTTTATTCTTAGGGTTGTTTGGTTCTTTTCCATCATCTGCCCTATCTTCGAAATAATTAAGAACGATTTCTTCAGCTAAAGCTTCTTTGAATTCATTTCATGTATCAGATCTCTTAAGAGCTTCTTGAATAGCTTTCTTATAATCCAAACCACCAAATTTATCAGTAGCTTTAACTAGATTTCCATGATCATCTAAGGTAATTTTTAAATCATCATCTATCTTAGCTGCTGAACATGAAGTTAAAACAGTGGCTAGTAAACTAGCGCCTACTGATAAACCAGCCGCAGCAGGTCATAAATTCTTAATTTTCATAGGGTTTTTTAATCCTCGTTCTAAATATAAGTTATTTGATATTATAATTTATAAAATAGTTAAATGAAAAAATCTTTTTTAAATATAAATAATTTAAATATTAAGGTAGAAGATTCTCTTCTACTTAAGGATATTAATTTCAGCCTAAAAGAGGGTGATATTTTAACCATCATTGGACCTAATGGTGCAGGTAAGAGTAGTTTACTTAAAACTATCATGCATCACTATGCTTTTAAAGTAAAAGGTGGAAGCATCAACTATAACGGTAAGAGTTTGTTAAAACTCTCTACAGATCAAATTGCTAAACTTGGTTTTTTCTATCTTGCACAAAACCCACAAGAATTAGAAGGTGTTAAGCTAATTGATCTTTATAAAATTATTGCTAACGCTCATACAACTAAGCGTTTAGACCCAATCTCTTTGCATACATTAATTACTCCTAAATTTAATCAATTAAATTTAGATTTAGAATTATTAAAAAGATCTAACAATGTTAATTTCTCTGGCGGTCAAAAAAAGAAAAATGAATTAGTTCAAATGTTTTTAACTAATAACAAAGTTCTTTTATTAGATGAAGTAGATTCTGGTTGTGATGTAGACAGTTTAAAGATTATTGCCAAAGAAATTAACAAAGTTAAAAGAAACAAAATCATTATTTTAGTTTCTCACCAAAAAGAACTTTTAAAAATGATTAAACCTAATAAATTCATCACTATTGCTAATAAAACAATAGTTAAAAAAGGTAATGGTAAACAATTGTTTAAAGCTTTAGATGCTGGCTTTAAAAAATATTTAAAACCTTCTAAAAAATCTAACTTTGAAAGTTTGAAAAATGCATTTTAATGTTTTTATCCCACAATTAAATAACAGTCAAACTGTTGACTTAGAAAGCAACAATAGTGTTGATGTTTTTGTTGTTTTAAACAACAAAGAAAGCATTAAAAAAACAGTTAAAGTTATTTTAAGAAACAATAACAAAGTTAACATTTATTGCCTAATTTTAGGAGATAGAAGTCTAAAAGAAATAAACTTAAATTTAGTTCATAAAGGTGATAATTCTATCTCTAACATTTATGTTAAAGCTTTAGCTAATCATGCTTCTAATATCAAAGTAAATTGTTTCTCATCTGCTTCAAAGAAAACATCTAAAAATGAAATCAATCAAATGATTGATGGTTTAATGTTTGATGACAAATCAACTATCAAAGCTTTACCTTGTCTAGATATTAACATTGATAATGTTATTGCTAAACATACAGTTAATGTTGGTCAAATAGATCCAGAAATTATTTTCTATTTAAATTCCAAAGGCTTAAGCAAAACTCAAGCTTATCAATTTTTAATTGATAGTTTTATTAGCAACTTAAAACCATATGTTAAAAAATACAATGTTAATATCTTAGAAGATATTAATAAAATTATGGGAGCATAGTTATGAAAAATATTAGAAAAGATTTTGCTTGAATAACTAAACACCCACATTTGATCTATTTTGACAATGCGGCAACAACTTTAAAGCCAAAGTGTGTTTTGAAGGCAATAAATGACTTCTACACTGGCTTTGGAACTAGCACTCACAACAATGACAGCTCGTTTGCTTATAAGACTACTGCTAAAACTTTAGCAGTAAGAACTAAGGTAGCAAATTTGTTCAATGCACTACCTAAAAATATCGTTTTCACTTCTGGAGCAACTGAGGGTTTAAACCTTATTGCTTTTGGGTTAGCTAAGCATCTTAAACCAACTGACGAAGTCATTTTATCTAAGCTAGAACATGCATCTAATTTATTACCATGGATTGCTTTGGAAAAACAACACAAATTAAGAATAAAATTCTTAGATGGTAATAAATTACCTACAGTTGATGCTTATTTAAAAGCTATTACTAAAAAAACTAAAGTTATTGCTGTTTCAGCAGCAAGCAACATTATTGGTAACCAATTTGATTACATCTCTTTAACTAAAAAAGTTAAAGCTAAAAGAAAAGATATAGTTGTAGTAGTTGATGCTGCTCAATCTATCCCACATACAAAAGTTAATGTAGCATGCGGGTTAGACTTTGTTGCATGCTCAGGTCATAAACTATTAGGGCCTACGGGTATAGGCATGGTATATATGAATGACTACTGGATCAAGAATCTTGATCCACTTAAATATGGTGGTGGCATGAATGATGTTATCCATGAACATGACTATGTTCTTTATGATAATGTCAACAAATTTGAAGGTGGTACACAAAATATGGCAGGCATATTTGGTTTGGGTGCTGCAATTGATTATCTTAATAAGATAGGCTGAAAAAACATTGAATCTTACCAAAAACAATTAAAGAAGTACTTTATTAATAAAATCAAAACTGTTAAGAACATTCAGCTTTATTCTAAAGAAGGACAATTGCCAATCATCTTCTTTAATATAAAGAATGTTCATGCTCAAGATTTAGCAAGCTGATTGGGCTCAAAGGGTGTTATCTGCCGTTCAGGTTTAAGCTGTGCTAAACTAAGTCCTAACATAGTTAAGACACAAGCAGCTGTAAGATTTAGTTTATATATCTACAACACCAAAGCTGAAATAGATAAAGTAATTAAAATCTTAAAAACATTCAGAAAGGGTGATGAAATCATCCTTTAGGGGCAATAATGGAAATAAATAAAGAATTAGCAAAGCAAATTCTTATTGACCATTATGAAAATCCTGTCAATAAGATTAAAAGCAAAAAAGCTTTAAAATGTAAATACCTTTTTGCTCATACTTCTTCGCCTTCATGCATAGATAAGATTGATGGGTATGTGCTTATAAAAGCAGGTAAAGTACAAGATGCTAAGTTTGGCGGTATAGGATGTGCAATATGCACATCATCTACTGATTTATTAGCTGAAGAAATAATTGGTAAACCAATTAATGAAGCTAAAAAAATAATTAAAAATTATTACAACATGATCTTGGGTAAGAAGTACGCAAAAAACAAGATTGGCAAGTTAGTTATATATAAAGATGTAAATAAGCAAGCTAATCGTGTTAAGTGTGCACTTACAGGCATACAAGCTATAGAAGGGGCTTTAAATAAGTATGGCAAGAAGTAATTACAAATATGGTTTTGCCACAAAGCTTCACAACAAGATTGCCCTTAAAAAGGGTTTGAATGAGGCTGTAATCGTCGCAATCTCAAAAGCTAAGCAAGAACCTGCCTGGATGTTGAAAAAGCGTCTAGAAGCGTTTAAATTGTTTAAGAAACTATCTAATCCAAAATGGGGACCAAACTTAAATAATATTAATTTTAATCATTACACATACTATGCGTCTGCAATAAATAAAGTTGCTAACGATTGAGCTGATGTTCCTCAAGAAATTAAAGATACTTTTAAAAAATTAAAAGTAACAGATGCAGAAGCTAAATTCCTTTCAGGAGTTAATAACCAATATGATTCAGAAGTTGTTTATAACAACATCCAAAAAGAACTTAAAAAAGAGGGTGTTATCTTCTGTAATATTGAAAAAGCTTTAAAGATTTGTCCTAATATTGTGAAACAATATTTTGGTAAACTAGTTCCAGCTAGTGATAACAAATATGCTGCATTAAATACAGCAGTATGATCTGGTGGAAGTTTTATCTATGTCCCAAAGGGAGTTAAGCTAGATAAACCTTTACAAGCATACTTTAGAATTAACACAAGACAAATGGGGCAATTTGAAAGAACTTTAATTATTGTCGAAGACAAAGCAAGCTTAAGTTATATTGAAGGTTGTACTGCACCTATCTATGATAAAAACAACTTACATGCTGCGGTAGTTGAAGTGTTTGTCAAAGACAATGCTACTTGTAGATACACAACAATTCAAAACTGATCTGATAATGTTTTGAACTTAGTAACTAAACGAGCTATCTGCTATAAGAATTCCATAATGGAATGAATTGATGGAAACATTGGTTCTAAACTAAATATGAAATACCCAGCTACATTGTTAGCTGGACAATATGCAAAAGGGAAATGTATTTCCATTGCTCTAGCACATGAAGGTGTAATTCATGATGCAGGTGCAAAAATGATTCATATGGCACCCAACACGCGTAGTAGCATACTTGCTAAATCTATCGCACATGATGGCGGTAGAGCTGACTATCGTGGTGAAGTTAGAATCTTACCCAATGCTAAAAACTGCCATGCAGAAGTTGTTTGCGATACTTTGTTATTAGATAACAAATCAACATCTAAAACTATTCCTACTGAAATAGTGATGAATAAATCATCATTCGTTAAACACGAAGCTAAGGTTACTGCTTTAGATAAAGAAAAGATGTTTTATTTAACATCTAAAGGTTTAACTGCTAAGCAAGCTAAGAATATGCTATCGCTTGGTTTTATTGAACCATTTAGTCAACAACTTCCTATGGAATATGCTGTAGAGTTAAACCGTTTGCTAAACCAAGACTTTGAATAAAATATAATATATGAGCATGAAAAATAAAAGTATTGTTGCTAGACAAGAAAACTTTGCTGACTGATATACATCAGTCATTAAAGAAGCAAATTTAGTTGAATACGGCCCAATAAAGGGAACTTTATTCTTTTTGCCTAATGGTTGAGCGATATGAAAAAACATCCAAGATGAAATTGATAAACAATTTGCTAAAATGGGTGTGCAAAACATTCAACTTCCACTTTTAATCAAACAATCTGATTTTCTAAAAGAAAAAGAACATGTAGAAGGTTTTGGTCCAGAACTATTTACCGTAAGTACATCTAGAAAAGATGCGCTTGCTGAACCACTTGTTATTAGACCAACATCTGAAATTACTTTCTGTCAATGCTTTAAAACTCAATTAAGATCATTCAATGATCTTCCTATTTTATATAACCAATGATGTTCAGTTTGTCGTGTTGAAAAAAATACTAGACCTTTTCTAAGAAATACTGAATTTCATTGACAAGAACTTCATACTATTCATGCTTCAAAAGATGAAGCATTTAATCAAACACTTAAAACAATAGAAGTTTATAAAAACTTCGTTACAGAATATTTATGTATGCCTGTACTTGTGGGGGAAAAAACTATTAACGAACGTTTTGCTGGTGCTGAAAATACTTTTACTCTTGAAGCTTTAATGCAAGATGGTCAAGCACTTCAATGTGCTACGAGTCACTACTTAGGACAAAACTTTTCTAAAGCTTACGAAGTAAAATACCAAACTAAAGATAATACTTTTGATTATCCACACCAAACTTCTGCAGGTATTTCAACAAGAATTATTGGTGGAATAATCATGAGTCATAGTGATGACAATGGTTTAGTTCTACCTTTTAAGGTGGCACCTACCCAAATAGCTATTATTCTTGTTAAGCTAGATGAATCAACATTAGCTTATGCTAAGAAAATCCAAAAAGAACTTGAAAGTTCTTATCGTGTAATTATTGATGACTCAGACAAA
This sequence comes from Mycoplasmoidaceae bacterium, assembly GCA_045641165.1. Classification (GTDB taxonomy): domain Bacteria; phylum Bacillota_I; class Bacilli_A; order Mycoplasmatales; family Mycoplasmoidaceae; genus Hennigella. Next base: position 83,749 of record JAZUGL010000002.1, on the reverse strand, counting down.
GGATTTGGTTTCAAAATTAATAAATATCAAACACAAGGTGTTCCTTTCTGTTTGGTTATAGGCAACCAAGAAATGCAAAAGAACGAAGTTACTTTCATTAGAAGAGACTTATCGGAAAAGATTGCGGTTAAAGTTGATGAACTTAAAAAATTTGTTAAGTACAATGTCTTTAATTATTCACAAGCTTTGTATAACAAAGCTAATGCTAGATTGCAAGCATCTATTAAAGAAGTTAATGATTTTAAAGAATTTAAAAAAGCTATTGCAGAAAAAAAGATTGCTTTAGCATATTTTGCTGATACTATTGAAAATGAGAAGAAGATAAAAGAACTAACTGGCGCAACTGCTAGATGTATTAAACAAGCAGGTATCAAAGACAAGAAATGTTTCTTTAGTGGGCAACCAGCGACACATTTAGTATATTTTGCAAGGGCATATTAATATGAAACCATTTGATGTAAAGATTCACATGTCTATAGAAAAAAGAAAGGCGTGGGGCAAAAAAATGCTACTGCTTTTTGGTGGTTTAGTTCTATTCTTACTACTTTGTAGTACTTTAATGTTTTTTGGTTGTGTAAGATGAGACGAACAGCAACAAGCATTAGTTCCTGATCCTAAAGTTTGGTGGCAATACTTGCTTTTATCATTAGGCGGTATTCTTGCTCCTGGTTCTATAATTGCCTTTACTATTTATAGTTATTTTGAAATCAAAAGGTTCTATGTTAGTCAATTAGCTTATCAAGCTACACCTGAATATGCAAAGCAAAAAGAAAAAGCTAGAAAACATAATTTAGAAAAGATGGATCCTAAGGATCTAAAGTGATACAAGAAAATGGGATACATAACTTCTTCAGAACTAGCTAACATAAAAGAAAAACAAAAAGAGGAAAAGAAAAAATAACCAATTTGGTTATTTTTTACTTACTGCATTCTTTACTGGGGTGTAACTAAATCTATGGATAGATGGAATTGGTCCATATTGTTTTAAAGCATTAATATGAACTATTGTTCCATAACCTTTGTTTGATTTAAAACCATATTGAGGATAAATAGTATCAAGATCATCTAAGATCTTGTCACGATAAACTTTTGCAATAATACTTGCTGCAGCAATAGAAATAGATTTAGCGTCGCCCTTAATAATCGGTACTGTTTCGACACCTTTGATTTTAATTGGTTCAGCATCAACTAAAATACAATCAGGTCTTTTAGTTAATTTATTAATTGCTTGAAGCATAGCTTCTTGTGATGCTTGCTTAATATTTATCTTGTCAATTCTTGGTGCATCAACATATGAAATAGCAAATGCTAATGCATCATTTCTAATTACTTTATCAAGTAATTCTCTTTTACTTCTTGATAAAACTTTAGAATCTTTAATTTGCTTATTTTCATATTTTTTAGGAAAAACAACACAAGCAGCAACAACGGGTCCTGCTCAACATCCTCTTCCTACTTCATCAACACCTGCAATTACTTTAAAACCTGAAGCATAATACTTATTTTCATAAGCATACATATTAACTGGTTTAATATGTTTCTTCTTCTTTTTAGTTCTCATAGTTTAATTTGCAAATCTTACCATTAACAAATTCATCAAACAAAGTTTCTTCTGCTCTAGAAATGTCGGGTTGATTATTAGACATTATAAAATGTCTTTTTGTAGCAAAGAACTTAATAAAGTCATTGTAGTTATAAACAAAATCTAACTGAAAATAACTATTAAGTTCTTTGAAATAATGATTTAACAAATAGTTGTAACATCATTCATTAACTTCGTTAAGTGGTAAACTTGTACGCTTAACAGTATTAACAAGAGCTAAAACATAACCTTCTTCTGCTTTTTCAACATTCTTGAAGAAGATTCCTGGGTTATCTTGTAGATAAAGATTATCAGAAATTTTTAAAATTGTTTGTTTCTTAGTAATAGCTGGCATGTTACCAACTGCTGTTATTTTTTTATTAGCTAAGAAGTTAATTAAACTTGATTTACCTACATTAGGTAAACCTACTACCATAAGACAGAAAGTTGGTTTTTTAATTCCTTTAGCAATCTTTCTTGCTTTTAATGGTGCTAGAGCATTATTAATAGCACTTAATAATACCTTTTTAAAACCAGCATTTTTAGTTGAACCTATTATTAGGTTTGGTTGTCATTTAATGTTTTGAATGTCAGCAATATCAGCTTTCAAAGCTACTTTCAAAACTGGTTTATTTAATTTATTAAATGCAGGGTTAGATGTGGCATTTACTGCTCTTGCATCAACTACTTCTAGTACTAAGTCTACTTTACTTAAAGATTCAAGAATCTTTCTATTAGCTTTGGCCATGTGGCCGGGAAATCAATTAATCATATTACTAATATTATCAAACTTTTTTTACAACAAATTTATTGTAATCAAATCTTTTATATCATTTGTTTCCCTTCGCATTACCAAATGTTCATCAGCCTTTTTTAAACACATAATCATTTAGAGCTACACCACCTGAAGCAATGCAAAACATTGCTGGTAAACCTACACAAGCAGCCACCAAAGGTGAACAGTGCAAAAATTGGGCAACTTTAGAATATTCACCAAGACTTCAATCATTTAAACTTAAACCTGAAACAAACCATTTAATGCCTGTAGCGCCAATCATTATTCCTACATAGCTGTAATATAAAATTGCACTTCCAACAGCTATTAAATATCCTTTTCAACCATATCTGGGTGTATTCAATAATACACCTACAGCTAAAACTAAATTTAATGTATGCATGATAAAGTAGCATGGGTTTGCTGGTGTTCCTATAAAAATATAAGTAGCAGTAATGACTGCTTCTTCATTAGTAGGAATATCACATAAAATTGTAAATACACCCGTAATTAAAGCTAAAGGAGCTAAAGCTCTTGAGACAGTTCTTGTTGGATCAACAATCAAACTAAAAGGGAAAACTAGACCTATAAAAGGACAAACATCTAGCAATACTGCTTTTGATAAATAATATGCATCATCATAATATGCAGGATTAAAATCGGGTCTAGCTAATTGCTCATGCAATGTCTTTCATGCATCAGCAAATCTAAAACCTACAAGTCAAGCAAAACATAGAATACCAACAGCTAACCAAAAGAAATAAGTGTTAGTAACTTTTCTAATTCATCTGTGGGCAATAACTTGTCCAGCAACAAAAATTAGAACGATTATTGATAGACCTAAACCAGCTAAATTGATTTCCATAATTTGATTTTAGCAAAAATATGTAATATATTTAATATTACATATAAAATATATTTATTGATGCTTTTAAAGAGGCTGTTTGTTTATGAAAAACGTTGTGATTAATGGTTTTGGAAGAATCGGAAGATTGGTTTTTAGAGAACTAATTGGTGATAAAAAATTAGTTGTTGTTGGAATTAATGATTTAACTGATGCCAAAACAATGGCTCACTTATTAAAATATGACTCATCTCACGGTATTTGCAAAGCAGATATTTCATATGATGATAACAATTTAATTGTTAATGGTAAACATATTCCTATTTTTAGTTGTAAAGATCCAGAATTATTGCCTTGAAAAAAACTAGATGTTGATTTAGTTGTTGAATGTACAGGTAAGTTTGTAGATATCGAAGGAGCAAATAAACACATAAAAGCTGGTGCAAAGAAAGTAATTATCTCTGCTCCTGCTAAGGGTGGCGCTATTCCAACTATTGTTTATGGTGTTAACCATAAAGTTTTAAAAAGTACTGACAAAATTATTTCTGGTGCAAGCTGTACTACTAATGCATTAGCTCCTCTTGCTAATGTGTTACATAAAAAGTTTGGTATAGTTAAAGGTCTTATGACTACTATCCACGCTTATACTGCTGACCAAAGATTGCAAGATGCTCCTCATAAAGACTTAAGAAGAGCTAGAGCAGCAGGAGTTTCAATGGTTCCTACAACTACTGGTGCTGCTAAAGCAATTGGTCTAGTAATACCTGAACTAAGAGGCAAATTACATGGTTTTGCTATGCGTGTTCCAACAATCACTGGTTCTATTGTTGATTTAACAGTTGAATTTAAAAAACAACCAACTGTTGAACAAATTAACCAAGCTGTTAAAGACAATGTAAGTGAAATATTGGCTTACAATGAAGATGAAATTGTATCATGTGATATCTTAGGAGAAAAACATGGTTCAATCTTTGATCCTAAATTAACTATGGAACTTGATGTTGATGGTAAAAAGATGTACAAAGTATTTACTTGATACGACAATGAATCTAGTTACACTGCACAATTAATTAGAACAATGAAGTACTTCATTAATTTATAGTATGACAACTGAACAATTAAATAAAATACCTGCAATACAAAATGTTGATTTAACTAACAAGAGAGTTATTGTTAGGTTAGATTTAAATGTTCCAGTTAAAGATGGAAAAATTACTAGCTATGAAAGAATTGAAGCAACTAGAAAAACTTTAGACTATCTTATAGATAGTGGTTGCAAAATAATTATTCTTTCTCATTTTTCAAGAATTAAAACTAAAGAAGATATCCTATCTGGTAAAAAATCTTTAAAGGTTGTTGTTCCTGCTTTACAAAAAATGTTTCCTAAGATGCATATTATTTTTGTTAAAAACAGCTACGACAAAAAATTACCTTCAATAGTAAGAAAAATGAAGAGCAACCAAATTCTTCTTTTAGAAAACACAAGATACAATGACGTTAGTCGTAAAACTGGAAAAGTAACTAAATTAGAAAGTGGTAATGATCCTAAACTTGGTAAATTCTGAGCTAGTTTAGCAAATATTTTTGTTAATGATGCCTTTGCTACTATTCATCGTGGTCATGCTTCAAATGCTGGTATTAGCAAATACATTAAAAAATCATGTATTGGATTTTTAATCCAACAAGAATTAGAAAATATTGTTAACTTCAATAAATTTAGTACAAGACCTATTGTTTCAATTGTGGGTGGAGCAAAAATTGCTGACAAAATTATTTTGCTTGAACAATTAATGAAAATATCTAACCAAGTTTTAATTGGTGGTGGAATGGCTAATACATTCCTTGCTGCATTAGGTGTAGATGTTGGCGGTAGCTTTGTTGAAAAAGAAATGTTCCAAGAAGCTAAAAGAATTTATAAAGAGTACAAAAATAAAATTGTTCTTCCAGTTGATGCTTTGGTTGCTAATAAATTTGCTAATGTTGAGCCGCAAGTTGCATCTTATGGAAAAATTAAATCTAATCAAATGTCTTTAGACATTGGCCCTGAAACATTAAAACAATTTTTAAGAGTTATCTCTTTAGGACAAACAATCTTTTGAAATGGACCAACAGGCGTATTTGAATTAAGCAATTTTTCTAAATCTTCAAAAGAAATTACTTTAGCAATTGCAAATCAAACAAAAGAACAATCAGCATTTAGTTTAATTGGTGGAGGAGATACAGCTGCTGCTGCAACTAAATTTGCTAAACGTTATAACTTTAGTTGAGTTTCTACAGGCGGAGGGGCAACATTAGCAGTTATTCAAGGAGATCAACTTCCTGGTTTAATTGCTAGTAAGAAATAATTATGAAAAAAGGTAAATTAGTAATAATTTGTGGTCCTTCAGGAACAGGAAAGAAAACTGTTTGGTCTGGTGTTATTGACCAACCAAAATATAAAACTATCTTTTCTGTTTCTATGACCACTAGACATAAAAGACCGGGTGAAGTTTATGGAAAAGATTACTTCTTTGTAAACAAAACTCAGTTTAGAAATGCTATTAAAACAAAGAAATTGCTTGAATGAGCTATTTATGTTAATAACTACTATGGAACACCTAGAGACTTTGTTGAAAAGAATTTAAATAAAGGTATAAATGTGTTTCTTGAAATTGAAATGCAAGGTGCATTGAATGTTATGTCTAATTGAAAAAATAAAAAGGATTTACTAACTATTTTTATTGCTCCACCTAGCATAAAAGCATTACGTGAAAGATTAGCTAACAGAAAAACTGAAGCTAAACAAGTAATTGAAAAAAGAATTAAACAAAGTAAATGAGAACTTAAACAAAAGAAATATTTTGATTACATTGTAATCAATGACACAGTTAAACAAGCTAAAAAAGATCTTAAGAAGGTTCTTGACAAGAACCTAATTTAACATGCTAAATACCTCTTTTTACAATTTTGATTTGGAAAGCCTAACTAAGTTTTTAGAAAAACATGACTTAAAACCTTTTGTGGCTAAACAAATCTTTAATTGGGTTTATCAAAAGAATGTTTTTAGTTTTGATTTGATGAGTAACATATCAAAAGGTAATAAAGATAAGTTATCACACTTAATAACTTTTGGTTCTTTAAAAATTGTTAAAATTCTGCAGGATAAAGAAACTGTTAAGTTTCTTTTTCAACTAGAAGATAAAAACTTCATTGAAACTGTAATTATGAAATTTGATTACGGATATTCAGTTTGTGTTTCAACCCAAGTTGGATGTAACATGGGTTGCAAATTTTGTGCAAGTGGAACTCATAAAAAGATTAGAAATTTATATGCAGCCGAAATTGTTTTGCAAGTTTTACAAGCAAACCAATGACTTAAAGAATATCAAAATGCTAAACTAACAAACGTTGTCGTAATGGGAATAGGTGAACCACTTGATAATCTTGATAATGTTATTACTGCATTAAAAATCATTACTAATCAACAAGCAATAGGTATTGGTTCAAGGCACATTACTGTTTCAACTTGTGGTTTATGCAATAAAATTTTAGCTTTTGCCAAAGCTTTACCACAAATTAATTTAGCTATTTCTTTACATGCTCCAAATAACAAGATAAGAAATAAGCTGATGCCAATTAATAAAGCATATCCTTTGGCTAAATTAATTCCTATTTGCAAACAATATTTACAACTAACTAATCGTAGATTAACTTTTGAATATATCCTGTTAGATGGAATTAATGATAGCAATGAATGTGCATTAGAGCTTGTTAAGCTCCTTAAAGGTCTTTTATGTTATGTCAATCTAATACCTTATAATGAAACATATTTGAGTGACTTTAAAAGAAGCAAAAATATCAAGCAATTCTTCGCCATTCTAAATAAGAATAAGTTACAAGCAACAATAAGGCTTGAAAGAGGAACAAAAATCTCTGCTGCTTGCGGACAATTAAGAATACAACACCATGAAAAAAACTTATAAAGTAAACTTTGCATTAAAATCAAGAAGAGGAGTTAGAAGCGTCAACCAAGATGCTGTAGCATGCTCATTTAATCACAATCGTGATTTTTGTGCTATTGTTTGTGATGGAATGGGTTCAATTGACGGTTCAGAACACGCTAGTAGCTTTGTTGCTAATACTTTTGCAGACGAATTTGAAAAACTAGAAAAAATAGATAATCCAGTAGCTTGATTTAGACAAACATTACCTACTGTTTTGGAAAGACTTCGTAAACATTCTATTGCTTTGGGAATGCCAAAGATTTCTACCACAATAGTTTTATTGATTATTACAGGTAATAAATACTATTGTTTTAACATTGGTGATACTCGTGCTTACAAAATTCAAAAGAATTTAGTTAAACAAGTTTCATATGACCATAATTACATGAACTTTTTGCTTTTACATGGTGCAGATGAAAAAACACTTAGAGCAAATGAAAGGCATTTATTTTCTTTAACATCTTATATTAATGGTTCTTCACCTAAGAGTGCAACATGAGATGTTAACGATGGTGTTATTGATCAAAAAACTATTTTCTTATTATGCACAGATGGTGTATATAAAGTTATGAAAAGCTCTGATATATACAACTCTACATGACTTAAACATGGTTTCCCTTTAGCTTTAAGATCAACAATGCTAAATGGTAAGGCTTTAAATTTCAAGTCTAATGACAATGTTTCTAACATTGTTGTTTTAGTTAAATAATATGAAGGAAGAGAAGAAAACATTTAGACAACAGTTAAATAAGCCGTTGTTTAACAGCGATTACATCATAGATAAAGCTGTTGGTGCTGGTGGAATGTCATCGGAAGTTTATTTAGTTCACAAAGAAAAACAACCAAATAAGTTTTTTGCTGCTAAAGTTATTTATTGTGAAGGTTCTTATACAAAAGATTTTATTAAAAGATTTGGTAACGAAGCTATTACTAGCTTAAGGGTTTGGAATAAAAAGAACGTTGTTCAAACTTACGAAGTTTTTCCAACTAAAAATGATGAAGCTTTAGTTTTTATCATGGATTATATCGATGGTATAAGTTTAAGAAAATATATGGACCAACAAGGTTGTATTGGAACTAAACCTGCTATTTCAATATTTAGAAAAATATTGATTGGTGTACAACAACTACATAGTTTTAACCGTCAAATCATTCACCGTGATTTAAAACCCGAAAACATTTTACTATCTAAAGATTTGTCAAAAGTAACAGTAATTGACTTTGGTATTGCTACCGTTATTGAAAAAATTAGACAAGGTGATGAAGACAAAGAAGTTAAAGTTCATACTGATGAAGAAATGCTATGAGGTACATGACCTTATGTTATTCCTGACGCGTTAAATAAAGCTATTAAGCCTAATGTTCAATTTGACTTTTATTCTTTAGGTGTCATTCTTTATAGAATGATTATGGGACAATTTCCTTTTATTCAAAAAGCTAATAGTCAAGCAGCTATTATTAGATTGCCTTTAACTTATGACATTCCTAATATCTCTTCTAATCCAACTATTCCTGTAGCATTGGAAAATATCATTTTTAGATGCATGGCATGTAAAAAAGAAGATTTACAATATCGTTACAATGATATTCAAGAAATCATTGATGATCTTGATAGAGTAGATATCAAAAAGAAAAATGAAGGTGTCTTATTAAAGCCGATAAATAAAAGAAGATATCAACAAGCTTATATCTTTATGCAAGACATAATTGAAAGAAAACAGAAATGATATAGACATTGGTGAGCGTTTGCATTACTTGGTGGTCTTTGAATTTTCCAATTAGCTTTGTTTATAATTTTGTTTTTTGTTATATAACTTTAACTATGAAAATATTATTTAAAAATGCCTTTGTTATTGATACTATCAATAAAGAAATTGTTAAAAGTGATGTTTTAGTCAAGGGCAAATACATCGAAAAAGTTCAAAAAAATATCAAGGATAAAGTTGATAAAGTTTTTAATTTAGAAGGTAAATGAATCTCTCCTGGTTTTATTGATGGACACATTCATATTGAAAGTTCTAAACTTTTTCCTACAGAATTTGCAAAAGCAGTTGTCCCTTGTGGAACAACAGCAATTGTTGCTGACCCACATGAAATAGCTAATGTAGCTGGAACTAAGGGAATTGATTTCTTTTTAAAAACAACAAAGGGTTTGCCTATTGATGTTTACTTTACTGCACCAAGTTGTGTTCCTGCTACATGCTTTGATGTATCTTATGGTGTTTTAACAGCTAAAAAACTAGCTAAATATGTAAATAATCCTAGGGTTGTTGGTTTGGCTGAAGTAATGGATTATGTTGGTGTTATTAACAATAACAAAGATGTGTTAGACAAAATTAAACTATTTAAAGATGCTAGTAAAGCAATTGATGGCCATGCACCAGGTTTAACTGGAAAAGATCTAGTTAATTATGTGAAACATGGTATTCAATCCGATCATGAATGTACAACTTTAAAAGAAGCACTTGAAAAAATTAAATTAGGCCAAAGAATAATGATAAAAAATGGTTCTGCTTCGCAAAGTTTAAAAGAACTTATGCCTCTTATTGGCAAATATTCTGACAGATGTATGCTAGTTGTTGATGATTTGGAACCACTTGATATTGTTAAACGTGGACACATAAACTGTTGCATTAGAGAAATCATTAAAAATAAGTACGATATTATTGAATCCTTCTGTTTGGCTACCATTTATCCAGCTAGATACTTTAAAATAAAAGATTTAGGTGCAATAAAACCTGGTTATAGAGCAAACTTTAACATCCTTGATGATTTAAAGGATGTAACTATCTCAAAAGTTTACCATAATGGTACATGTGTTTATTCTAAAACTAATGGTGTTACTAAAAATATCAAAAAAGTTAGTAAGGAAAGTTTCCCTTGAATCTTTAAATCAATTAATGTTAGACCAATTACACTTGATGATTTAAAAATTAAAGCTAAGGGGAAACATAAAGCAGCAATTATTGAAGTTATTCCTAGAAGCTTAATTACTGGTAAAGTAATGAAAGTATTAGACTTTGATAAAAACAATGGTATTGATGTTAAAAATGACATTTTAAAAATTGTCACTATTGAAAGACATAAAGCAACAAAACATAAAGCTATTGGTTTTATTAAAGGATTTCAATTTAAAAATGGTGCCATAGCTTCTACTGTTAGTCATGATTCACATAATATTATTGCTATTGGTTCTAGCGATAGAGACATCTTAGTTGCTATTAACAAAATTAAAAATATTGGTGGTGGAAACGTGGTTGTAAGAAATGGAAAAGTTCTTGCATCTTTACCATTACCAATTGCTGGATTAATGTCTAATAAACCTATTAATACTGTTATTGCTAACTCTAAAAAAATAGATAAAGCATTAAAAACATTAAAAGTTAATCCTGAATTATCTCCTTTTATGAATATGGCTTTTATTTCTTTGCCAGTTATCCCAAGCCTGAAAATTACAGTTAAGGGGCTGGTAGATGTTGATAGTTTTAAACTTATCGATGTTATACAGAAATAACCATACAAAATAAATTTGTAATTATAATAAGATATGTTGCTTTGTTAGCTCAGTTGGTAGAGCAAGTGACTCTTAATCACTGGGTCGTGGGTTCGAGTCCCTCACAGAGCACCACGCACTTGTGGCGGAACTGGCAGACGCGTTAGACTTAGGATCTAATTCTTAATGAGTGGGGGTTCAAGTCCCTTCAAGTGCACCAGTAAAAGAAAAAGAGGCATGAGCCTCTTTTTTTCTTTTTTATATATTTAGTTATTCTGGGTTCTTAACAGTTACATTTAAGAAATAATTTGAATGAAATTCAACAAAAGATGTGGCAAATGAAGAAACAATATCATACAAGCTTTCTTCTTTCAATTCCGTAATGCTATCTTTATCATATTTTGCTTCATTAGTTGAAATAGAAACAACATCATTGATCTTGTCGTATGATAATTTTGGCATTTTTATTGATCATTTTGAATCATATTCAAAGCCACCTTCATAACAAGATGTAATTAAAATGTGAGGATCGCTTGTAGTGAAACTGCACCTTAATGGCATATTTAAAAATTCGATTTTTGCATTTTTATATTTTATTTCTGATTGAGTTTCTTTTATAGTTGTGGCTAATGCTGTCGCGGTCAATCTAATTTGAAATGACACCCTGAAAAACATTTCACCACCAGTATATTCTATATCACCAATGTCAGTAAGTTTGTAGCCAATTTTCTCTACATCAAATGAAATGTTTAAGTCTGTTCTTGACAAGAGACCTTTTGATACTTTATAAACAAAATCATCCGAAATAATTTTTTCACTGGTTAGCTCTATAGCTTTGTCATGATAACCTCTAGTGGCAAGTTGACAACTATCGTATTCTTTAGAATCCATTGGTGTTAATGGCTCATATGTTTGACCTTTTGTTCAATAAATAAAGCCTGGTTCAGGTTTTTCACCACCGCAAGACGCTAATGGCATAGTTATAGTAGATAATACACAAAATGTTAATGGTGTAATTAATTTAATTTTTTTCATTTCTGTCTCCAATATATATTTATTAATTATATAAAAAATGATAGAACAGCTCATTTTCCTATACAATATATCTCATATAAAGAAAGTAGTTGCAAAACTCGCCTGATTGCGGATAGTGATAGGCAAAAAGCTTTTAAAGATCTTTGTGATCATTTAATAGTTTAGTAACGCAACGAAATCAAATTCGTTGTGTTTTTCTTTATATAAAATATAAAAACGATAGGAAGATATGCAAAAAGACAAATACATTATTAACGAAAAGATTAGAGACCCAAAGGTTCTTGTAATTGATGATACAGGTAGAAATCTAGGAGCAATGAATACTCATGATGCTTTAAGATTAGCTCAAGATAAAGACTTAGATCTAGTATTATTTGTTCCAGGAGCTAAAACTGGGAAGCTTTCAATATGCAAGATAATTGACTATGGTAAATTCTTATACCAACAAAATGTTAAGCAAAAAGAAGCTAAAAAGAACCAAGTAATAATTAAAGTTAAAGAAGTTAAGGTTAGACCACAAGTAGGTAAACATGACTTACAATGAAAGGCTAACCAAGCTAACGATTGATTAAAAAGTGGTTGTCAAATCAAATTCAAAGTTATGACATTTGGTAGAATAGCAACTAAAACTGAAATGATTGATCAAGTATATAAAGACTTTCTTCAATTAATTGAAGCTAATGGAAAAGTTCTAATGCCTTTAAAACAAGTTAGTCCAATAATGTACGAAGCTACTATTGTTAAGAAATAAGGAGAATGGTTATGGCAAAAATTAAAGCTAAAACAAAAAGAGCTGTGGCTAAGAGATTAAAGAAAACAGCTAGTGGAAAACTAAAAAGAAAACATGCTTATAGATCTCATTTAGCACACAATAAAACAACTAAACAAAAAAGACATTTAAGAAAAGACACAACTCTAAATGCTACTTTTACTAAGAATTTAGGAAAAACATTACATAACTAAGGAGTAAATTATGAGAGTAAAAGGTGGATCAAGTACAAGAAAATACCGTAAGTCTATAAAAGAAGCTGCTTCCGGTTCAAGAGGAACAAGACATACTTCTTACCGTGTTGCAAAGCAAACAGTAATTAGATCAGCACAATATGCTTTTAGAGACAGAAAAGCTAAAAAACGTGATTTTAGAAAATTATGAATCGCAAGAATTTCAGCTGCATGTAAAGAATTGGGTGTTAACTATTCAACTTTCATGTACGGTTTAAAGAAAAACAAAATTGAAATTAATAGAAAAATGCTTTCTGAACTAGCAATTTCAAATCCAAAAGAATTTAAAATTCTAGTTGACACAGCTTGTAAAAAATAAAATTAAAAAGTTAGCTATTTAGCTAACTTTTTTGTATCAGTGGCAATCATTAATTCTTCATTAGTTCTAACTTTAAACAATCTAATTTTGCTGCCTTTGCCAGTTACTTCGATGTAATCATCATATTTCTTATGATTCTTTTTAATATCATAAGATAACTTAGCTATCTTTATGTTGTTACATACACCTTGAAGTAATTCTGGATCGTTTTCACCACAACCCGCAGTAAAGACAATTGCATCTACTTTGTTGTCTAATTCATTCATGTATTGAACAACATAGTTAGTAATTCTTTGAATTTGTATTTGTCTTGCTAATTTAGCATTTTTATTGCCTTTAGCAATCATAGCAATAACGTCTCTTGTATCAGATGAACCACAAACACCTAAAAATCCTGCTTTTTTGTTTAATTCATCACTAACTTGTTTAGAGCTATAACCTCTGTCCATTAGGAATGTGGCAACAGATGCATCTATATCACCACATCTTGTTCCCATAATTAAACCTTGAAGCGGACTTACACCCATAGTTGTGTCATATGATTTACCTTTTTTAATGGCACAAATAGAAGCGCCATTACCAATATGACAAACAATTAAGTTTGGGTTTTTCTTTCTCAAGATTTTTTCCATTTTCAAAGTTATATATCTATAACTTGTGCCATGGAAACCATACTTTTTAAGTTCGTACTTTTTAGTTGTTTTTCTATCTAAAGTATAGTCAGAATTGAAATCAGGAATAGTAGCATGGAATGATGTATCAAATACACCTACATTCTTTGCTTTTTTAACTAATTTCTTAAAAACATTAATTACTGCAGTTTCACATGGATTGTGTAATGGAGCTAATTGACCATAATCTTTAGCAATCTTAAATTCTTTAGCTGAATCAACAGATGTTGATTTCTTAAAGTGGTTACCACCCATAGCAATTCTATGGCCAATACCTACTATTTCATTTAAATCACTAATAACTTTTAGTTGTTTTAGAGCATCAAGAGCAATTTTTACTGCTACTGTATGGTTAGGCATAGCAATGTTTTTATCAAATACTTTGCCTGTTTTAGTTTTTAGTTTTATGTGACCATCTACAAATATTCTTTCACATAAACCACCAGCTATTTCATTTAACTTTTCATAGCCATAAACTTTAAATTTTATTGAGCTACTTCCCGCATTAATTACTAGAATTTTTTTGTTCATAATTTAAAACCTTTTAAACATTTTTAATGTTTAAATTATAGAGTTTATTAAAAATTTTTGTGACAAAATTAAATTTTTATGACTAGTACTCTATGGGGAGGTGATTAATATTAGAAAATTGGAAGTTAGACAAAAGCAAAGCTGCTCTGGTGGTTCTTTCTATGCAATTGCATTAGGAATTGGAATTTTAGTATCTACTGTATCTAATCTAGTCATGGGTGCAATTGATGCTGCAAATCCTAAAAAATCTAGTGCATATTCGTATAGAAGACATTCATCAATGCTAAGGCTTTCGCCGGTTCCATCAAGAAGTGCTTTGATGATCTACTAGTCATATTTTTATATCCTACTATGGTTAAGCTCCAGCAAAAGTAATTAATTACTTTTGCTTTTTATTAATATAACTATATAATAGACACACGAGGCTTGTATGGCAAAAAAATCTAAAGTGGCTAAAAAACCTAAATCTAAAAAAGTTGTTAAGAAACCAAAAGTTAAGAAAACTAAAACTAAATCTAAAAAAGTAACTGTTAAGAAAACTGCTAAACCTAAAAAAATTGTTGAAGAAACATCAATGGGTGTAGAAATACTTGAATCATATAGCAAACATAAAGCTATTGACCAATTTGAATTCAATAGAATTCAATACAAAATAATTGATGATGCACACAACAAAAGAAGAAGCAGAGATATTGTTATTTTGAAAAAAGTATTTGATGCTTTTGGTGCATACCATTTAAATGCTGAACAAGTACTTAAACTTTTAAACGCTATTACTTCTAATGGTGTTTCTATTAAAGAATATCCTGGAAAGAAAGTATTTTCTTTACAAGATGCTGAAACTATTTTAGCTAGTCAAAAATCACAAAAAGTTTCTAAGGTTCATACTCATGGTTCAAAAGGCGGAGAATTTGATGGTGTTAAGTCTTTCTTAACTACGTTAGGTGTTTCTAAGATGCTAACTGCTGAACAAGAAGTTGTTTATGCTAAGATGTTGAAATCTAAAAACCCTATTAAAAGAAAATTTGCTTCTGATCAACTTGTTACTTCAAACTTACGTTTAGTTACTTCTATTGCAAAAAGATTTAACAATAGAGGAATTGAATTTGAAGATTTAATTCAAGAAGGAACTTTAGGTTTATTAAAAGCTATTGAAAAGTTTGACTATAAAATGGGACATAAGTTTTCAACTTATGCTACATGATGGATTAGACAAGCTATTACAAGAGCTATCTCTGATCAAGCTAAAACAATTAGAATTCCTGCTCACATGGTTGAAACAATCAACCAAGTGTTAAAAGCAGAAAAGGAATTACAACAACAATTTGGAAGAACTCCAACTATTGAAGAAATTACTGAACAACTTGGTGGGCAAGCCAACGGCTTTACTCCAAGAAAAGTGGCTAACATTAAAAAGATTCACATTGACCCAATCTCATTAGACAAAACTGTTGGTTCTGATGATGATAGTCAAATTGCTGACTTTGTTAAAGAATCTTCTGGTTCAACTCCTGACCAATATACAAAAGAAAATCTTCTAAAAGAAGATATTGACCAATTATTTAGAGTAACTTTATCTAGCCAAGAAGAAAAAATTATGCGTATGAGATATGGTCTTGCTCCATATGAATATGCTTACACTTTAGATGAAGTTTCTGAAAAAATCAAGATGCCTAGAGAACAAGTTAGACAAATTGAAGCTAAAGCTACAAGAAAACTAAAACATCCATCTAAATCTAAAAAGTTAAGGGCTTATATCCTAGATGAACAAGATTAAAGCAATTGCATCTCTAATTAAAAAATGCCAATGTGTTTATGACGTTGGTTCTGACCATGCTTTGCTAGCAATCTATCTTCTAAAGAATAAGATTGCAAAGAAAGTTGTTAATATTGAAGTTAACAAAAACCCTCTTAGAAGTGGATTAGCTAATTTAAGAAAACATAATCTAGCTAACAAAACAAAAAATGTAATAGCTGACGGTTTAATCAAAATAACAAAGCTTAAAATGAAACCAGATTACATCTGTATTGCTGGTTTGGGTGGACATTCCATAATTGATATTTTAAAAAAGAAAGACAAAAAGCTTACTAAGTGTTATTATGTTTTGCAAGCAAACACAGACTCAGATCTATTAAGAGAATGATTATCTAAAAAGAAATGAAGAACTGTTTCTGAATTAACTTGTTTGGATCGTGGACATTATTATCAAATAATGTTGGTTAAAGAATCAGACAAGAGAACAAGGATCAAATGTTTTGAAACTTATTTTGGCCAAAGATCAAAACAAATTGACTTAGAAACATATAACAAACGAATTAAATTCGTTAAAAACAAAATCAAGAAACATAAACTTTACAATTATTCAAAAAAATACAAAAAGCTTTACGCTGCTATATTAAAAAATGAAAATAAAACAAATCACTAATTTCTTATTAAAACAATATCCTCTTTCTTTACAAGAAGAATGAGATAAATCTGGTTTTTTAAACAAGGGAAATCTTAACCAAAATATTTATAAAATATTTGTTTGTTTAGATTTAACTAATAAAGTTATTGATGAAGCAATAAAACAAAAAGTCAAACTTATTGTTTCACATCATCCAATTTTGTTTGATAAGGAACATCCGCTTTTAAGCAAATATAAATTGTTAATTAACAAAGTTAAGAAACATAAGATTACTGTTTTGAGTTTACATACATGTTTTGATAATTCTGAAATTGGAATGAATTTTATTATTGGTGAAAAGCTTAAATTACATAATTTAAGATGATATAAAGGAAAACAATTTGTTTGTGGAAGTCTTTCAAGAGCAAGAACGCTAAAAGAGATTGGACAAATCTTTAGACATAAATTCGGCGTTAGCTTGCTAACAACTAATGCAAAAGCAACAGATAAATATAAAAGGCTAGCTATCTGTGCCGGTTCAGGACTTTCTGTATTTGCTAGCCAATACGATTCATTAGCCAAACGAAAAATCTTGTTAGTTACTGGTGATATAAAACATCATGGTTGGCAAGAATTAAATGAATACCATTTAAAGGCTTTAGATGTTGGCCACAACATTGAAAACATTTTTGTGGAGTTTATCCCTTTTCTAATCAATAGCAAATTTAAAGGACTTAAATACTTTTTAGTCTCTACTAGAAGAAAAGAAAAAACGCTTTAAAGCGTTTTTCTTGTTTCAAATATAACATCTTTTATTTGAGGAAATTTTTCCATCAAAATACCTTTTAAGCCAAATGTAAAAGTGGTATCAAAACTAGCACATCCAACACAATGGCCTAAAACTTCTAGTTTTAAAATGCCTTTATCAAAACTAATAAAAGCTACATCTCCGCCATCGTTTTGGATATAAACTCTGGCGTAATTAATTTCTTCTTTAATTTTCTCTAAAAGAGAAGTTTTAGAATTATTTTCCATATGTAAATATATGTATAATATTATATTATTAAGCCCAAGAAAACCACATGTATAATCACAATCTCATTGAAAAAAATATTAAAGATTTTTGAGAAAAAGATAATACTTATCATTTTAACCCTAATTTAGATAAACCAAAATGTTACATTTTGGATATGTTCCCTTATCCTTCAGGACAAGGTTTACATGTTGGCCACCCAAAGGGTTATACTGCAACAGATATCTATGCTAGATATAAAAGATTTTGTGGTTTTAATGTTTTACACCCAATAGGTTGAGATGCCTTTGGTTTGCCTGCAGAACAATATGCCATCCAAACAGGAAATCATCCTGCTGAATTTACTAATAAAAACATTAATGTTTTTAGAAAACAACTTAAATCATTAGGATTTAGTTTTGACTATAACAAAGAAGTCAATACGACTGATCCAAATTATTACCAATGAACTCAATGAATCTTTTCAAAACTATTTGAAAAAGGTTTGGCTGAAATAAAAGACATCGATGTTAATTGATGTGAACAACTTAAAACTGTATTGTCTAACGAAGAAGTTCTAATAGAAAATGGTAAGATGGTCTCTGAAAGAGGTAGTTACCCTGTAGTTAAAAAGCCAATGAGACAATGGGTTTTGAAAATTACTAAGTATGCTGATAAACTTCTTGATGGTTTAAAAAACTTGGATTGACCAGAAAATTTAAAAACAATCCAAAGAACTTGAATTGGTCGTTCCGAAGGAACTAATGTTATATTTGCATGTGGAAAAATTAAATTGCCTGTATTTACAACACGTGTAGATACTTTGTATGGTGTTAGCTTTATTGCCATTGCTCCTGAAAACAAAATTTTAAATAAGATTGTTACTAAGTCACAAAAAGCTAAAGTTAACAAATATATTGAAGATAGCAAAGCTAAAACAATTTTGCAAAGGCAAGAAGCTAAAGATAAAACTTGTGTTTTTACTGGTAACTATGCTATTAACCCAATTAACAAAAAGAAGGTTCCTATATATGTAGCAGACTATGTCTTAAACGAATATGCTAACGGAATGGTTATGGCTGTACCATCAGCAGACAAAAGAGACTACGAATTAGCTATTAAGTATAACTTAGAGATTATTCCTGTTATATCTGGTAAAGATAAATGCATTACTACTGATGGTAAACACATCAATAGTGGTATTGCTAATGGCTTAAACATTAAAGAAGCTAAACAAGTAATCAATACTTGATTAACTAAACATAAATGTGGTTCTAGAACAATTAACTACAAATTAAAAGATTGGATTTTCTCTAGACAAAGATATTGAGGTGAACCATTCCCTATTATTTTTGATAAAAATAATAAACCACACTTAATTGACAAATTGCCAATTGTTTTACCTAAAACAAAGAATATCATTCCATCTAAAGATGGAAGATCTCCACTTGCTAATCTAAACTCATGATTGAATGTAACTGTTAAAAATAAGAAATTTGTTAGAGACACAAATACTATGCCTCAATGGGCAGGAAGCTGTTGATACTATCTTGCTTACTTAATGAAGCAAGATAATGGTTCATATTTACCATTAAATAGCCCAAAAGCCAAAGCATTGTTTAAGAAATGGTTACCAGTTGATCTTTATGTGGGTGGACAAGAACATGCAGTATTGCACTTGCTATATGCTAGATTCTGACACAGATTCTTGTATGACATAGGTGTTGTACCTACAAAAGAACCTTTTTTAAAGGTTGTCAACCAAGGAATGATTCTTGGACCTAATGGTGAAAAGATGTCTAAGTCTAGGGGTAATGTAATTAACCCTAATGAAATAGTTGAACAACTTGGTGGTGACACATTAAGGCTTTATGAAGCCTTTATGGGTCCTTTAACTGCAACTATGCCTTGAAGTAATGAAGGTTTAATGGGTTGTAGAAAATGATTAGATAGAGTTTACAACTTATTCTACAACCATGGAAACATCGTATACGATGTTAAATCAATTAGTCCAGAACTAATTAAGGCTTACCATCAATTCATTGATGAAGCAACTAAAGCGATTGAAATTCATCACTTTAATATTGCTATAAGCAAGATGATGGTTTATATTAATGTTTGTTATAAATTTAAGACATTATTTAAAGACCACATGATTGGTTTCTTAACTGTGTTAAGTTGTTTTGCACCTTTCTTGGCTGAATATATATATAAGGATATATTCAAAGCTAAAACATCTGTTACTAAATTAGCTTGACCAAAAGCAGATAAGAAACAACTTGTTGTTTCTTCTTACACATTACCTATTCAAATTAATGGTAAATTAAGAGACACTATGGTTGTTGATGCAAACCTTGAACAAAATGAAATTATTAAATTAGCTTTATCCAGAGATAAAGTTAAAACTATTATTGGTAGTCAAAAAATTAAGAAAACAATTTTTGTTAAAACAAAAATTCTTAACTTTATTATTTAAATATGAAAAACAATTATCAAAGAAAACCATTTGTGGACTTAGGTACACAAAAAGAAATAGCAAAGTTATATAATAAAAAAAGCAAGAGAGTTAAGCCTTGTTATAAGAAAAAACTTAAAAATAAAATTTTTAAGTTAAAACAAAAAGCTAAGAGAAAATATCTTGATCAAAGATATAGGAAAATTAGACAAGAGCAATATAAAAAAGGTAGGTAGTTATGAAGATTAATCAAAAGGTTGGCAAAAAGGTTGTTAAGATCATTGCTAAAGCTGGAAAGAAATTTAAAGTTGATTCTAAGGGTAAAACTGCTACTTTTGTTATACCTAACAAGCCTGTAGACTTTGACCTATTTAGACAAATTTCAGTTTCATTAATGAAATATGCTGAAAAAGATATTGCTTTTGATATCAGTAGTTTCTTAAAAGTTTTAAAACCAAAATGCAAATTTTCTCTAGCTTGTGCTTTATTGGCTAGAATTGATGCTTTTAATGAACCTTCTTTTACTTTAAAAAGTAAAAAAGATAAGTTTGAAGCAAACATTTTGTGTAACAAAAATGACAACTATGAAGTTAAGGGTGCTATTGATGTTCTAAATGGTATTCATTTAGCTAGACAATTCCAAGTTATGCCAGCTAACTATTTAGGCATTGAAGATTTTGCTGTTGATGCTAGAAAATTACTTGCTAATCTTAAAAACAAGAAACTTAAAGTTAAAGTTTTGGATTTAAAAGACATTAAAAAAGAAAAAATGGAATTACTGCAAGCAGTTAACTCTGGTTCAAATGAACCAGCCAAAATGCTTGTGGTTGAATACAAAAATGCGCCAAGCAAGAACTTGCTTGCACTAGTTGGTAAAGGTATTATGTTTGATGCAGGTGGATATGAATTAAAACCTAATCAATACATGACAGGCATGAACCAAGATATGACAGGTGCTGCAACTGTCTTTGGAACAATCTATGCTTTAGCCAAAAGCAATGCTAAAGTTAATGTAGTAGGTTTTATGCCTATGGCAAAAAACCTAATTAATGAAAATAGTATGCTTGTGTCAGATGTATATAAGGCATGCAATGGTAGATCTGTAGAAATTACTTCTCCAGATTCTGAAGGTAGACTAATATTAGCTGATGCCATAGCATATGCTAATAAGAAATATAAAGTATCTAAAGTTTTCTCAATTGGTACTTTAACTGGTTTAAGTGCTTATGCGTTTGGTGATTACATGACTCCATGTTGAACAACCAAATCAGATACAGCTAAAGCTATATCTGAAGCATCTAAACTTTCATTAGAACATGTTTTATGCATGCCATTTTATACTGAGTATAGTGAAATGGTTAACAAGTCAAGCGATATTGCCGATTGTGCTAATAACACCAAAGGTGAAAGAGAAGCAAGCAATGCTACAGCTGCTATGTTTTTAAGACTATTTAGTAAATGTGATGATTTTGCTCACTTTGATATTGCTGGAACAAATGAATTTAAAAAGCATGCTGTAACTCCGTTAATATTAACTTTCTATCTATTTGCGGTCAATAATTTTAACAAGTAAAGTGTTTACTTTATAACAAACAAGCGCACGCTCAGGCGTGTGTTTTTTTAATCAAAAAATTAAAATTTTTAAATTTTTTTTATTTATTTTTATTTTAGTTATATAATAAGTGGGAGAAAGTGGAGAAAAGTGGGAATGCTATTTCTAGGCACATACGAACACGTAATAGATGAAAAAAATAGACTAAGTCTACCTGCAAAACTTGTAGACAAGTTTTCTAAACGTGTTGTTGTGGCTTCTAAAGGTTTTGAAGGCTGTCTTGAATTAAGAAGCCGTGAAGACTTTGAAGTTTGGTCAAACCAAATCTTATCTTATTCACAAAATAAGAAAGATTCCCGTGTACTTGCTAGACAAATTTTAGCTAACAGTAGCGAATTAGAACTAGATAAGGCTAACCGTATCTTAATCCCTGAAGTTTTGGCAAAGATCGCTTCTTTAAAGAAGAACGTTGTAATTATCGGTCTTGGAAATAAACTCGAGGTTTGAGATGCTAAAGCATATTCTAAATTCAAATCAGATACTGATAGTAAATTTGAAGCTGTCGCTGAAAGAATAGACGATGGAGACAAAAAATAATGTCCACATTCCGGTTCTAGCTGGTGAGACAATTGCTAATTTAGCAATTAAACCAAACGGAACATACATTGATTGCACCGCAGGATTTGGTGGCCATAGCTCATTGATTCTTAATCAACTAACAAATGGTAAACTAATCTGCTTAGATCAAGATCCACAAGCTATTAAGCATTTAAAGGAGAAATTCAAGACTAATAAGAATGTAACTGTTATACAAACTAACTTCTCGAGATTAGATGAAGTAATAACTTCAAAAGCTGACGGAATTATTTTCGATTTGGGTGTAAGTAGTTTAATGTTTGATGATCCAAAAAGAGGCTTTAGCTACAAGCTAAATGGACCACTAGACATGAGAATGAATCCTAATAGCTCCTTAAGCGCATACACAATCATTAATACCTATACGCGTGAGCAGTTAATAAGAATCTTCAAACTATATGCTGAAGACAAAAAACCAAACAACATTGTTGATGCAATACTAAAGTATCGCAAGCAAAAACCAATCAAAACAACTAAAGAATTATCTGACATTATTTGCAGTTGTTTTGGCAAAAACCTAAATAGAAAACATCCAGCCAAAGTATATTTCCAGGCTTTAAGAATAGAAACAAACAAAGAATTGGATGTTCTAAAAGAAGGATTAGCTAAAGCTAAAAACTTGCTAAATAAAAGTGGAAGACTTGCAGTCATTACCTTTCATTCCTTAGAAGACAGAATTGTCAAAACAATGTTTAGACAATGATCGGAAGCAAAAGACCTTTATTCTAAAGAAGTCCCAATCTCAAAATTAATAAAACCTGAGTTTAAGTTAGTAAATAAAAAACCTATTCTTCCTTCAAAGAAGGAAATAGAAAAAAATAACAGAAGCCATAGTGCAAAGTTGAGAGTTATCCAAAAAATATAGAGGTAAACCATGGAAGATAGTAGAACCTTAAATAAAGTAATATTCATAAACAACACAAGTGTTGCCCTTGTTGTTTCAAATATAGTAGATGACAAAATTAATATCTTATTTGCTTCGCAATATGAAACAACACCTGATAATTTAAAAGTTAAATTAACACAACTATTAACAGATGGTGCTAACTTCCTTGGTTTTAACATTAAAAGTGCAAATGTCATTTTCAATGATACCGAACTATCTATGATAAATTATTACAATCAAGTTTTTGCTGATTGTTCCACAGTTGATGATGTAAAAAATGAAATTTACAAGAAGGCAAAAATTGATAATTACTATGTAAATGACATTGTTTTTGACAGCATTAAATTTGATGAAGCAGAATTTACTTGCAAAGCAAGCTACAAAATTTGTGCTTGTAACTACACAACATACAAGGGCTTAATTTCCATTGTGAAACAATGTAATGTTTCTATTAAAAACACAGCTAATACATACACATTGCTCAACAGAAGAAATGTTGGTAAAGAAATGTCTATTGACCTTGTTGATGGCAAAAACGTAGTTTGTCAATATCTAGATGGCAAACTAGTTTCATGTCAATGTTTAGATATTAACTTTAATGATTTAAAGTTGGCTATTGGTTTAAAATATGATCTAAGCATTGAACAAGTTGACCAAGCTTTAAAACTTGCAAATTTGGTTTCAAGCAATGACGAAGACACTAATGTAGTTATGAATTTAGACTTTTTAAATGGTTCAATTAACTATGTTAAAGCTAAAGACTTTGTTAATGAATGAAGAAATCAACTTTACAATCAAATCTTTAAACAAATTGGTTGAAGCGACTATACTAATGTAAACATTATCAGTCAAAGCAAAATTGATGCAATAGGAAACTTTGATTTCTATAAAAACAATATTGTAGGCTTAGAAAATATTAGTTTAGACAATGCTGTTTGTTTAAACAACTTAGATAAATTATCTAACAAGGACAACCATTACAGTTTTGAAACTAAAATTAGCAAAGCTATTAGTGAATTACCTGCTTAATAAAAATGGAAGACATCAAACTTAACTTTACAATTGAAGACCTAGAGAAAGAACCTAAGAAAGAGAAAAAATCTTTCTCTAATGTTAATTTTGATGACGAAGGCAACACAAAAGCCGACATAAAAATTAAAGTTATGGGTATAGGTGGTGCAGGTTGTAATGTGATAAACTATATAAATACATACAGACCTGAACTTAAAAAAGCTTGCACACTATATGCGCTTAATACAGATGTTGGACCATTTAAATTGATGACAAATGTTGAAAACATTTATGTTCTTGACAAGGAAGAACTAAAGGGTTATGGTTCGGGCGGAAAACCAGAAATTGGGGCCAAAGCTGTTATTCATGATAAAGAAATAATTAAGCAAGAATTGGCCGATACAGACATTTTGTTCATCATTGCAGGACTTGGCAAGGGTACAGGCTCTGGCGGCGCTCCTGAGCTTGCAAAAATAGCAAAAGAGCTTGGAATCCTAACCGTTGCCATCGTCAACATGCCATCAATTGCAGCAGAAGGTAACTTAGTCTTTAATAATGCTTTTAGTAGTTTACAACAATTATCAAATGTTGTAGATAGTGTAACAACTATAAGCAACGAAAAAATTATTAACAACAAGAAAGATATATCTTTCTTTGAAGCATATAGCTATGCCAACGGGCAGATAGGTATGATTATTAATCAGATTATCAATATTATTTTTAAGCCATCACAAATTAATATTGACTTTGCTGATTTAAAATCTTTCTTCCTAAAGAACAAGTTCTTTATGGCTAATAGTTTAAGAATTAGTTGTGAAAACTTAAGTGATGATGAACTAGATAGAATGGTTAAAACAAGCATTTTGAATAACATCTGCGATGTAGAAATAGTTAAGGCTAAAAATGCTATAGCAAACCTAGTTTTATCTAAGAAAACAAACACTAATATTATTGTTAATATTAAAAATGCCATGATGGAAGTTACACAAAACGAATTATTAAATTTAGTTTCTGGTGTAGACTATCAAGATGATGATAGTATTATCATCACATATCTAATTTCGGGTAGCGGTTTTATGCCTCAATTTGAATTGAAGGACGAACAAAAGAAAAGTAATGATCCCACTGCTCCAATAAGTTTTGAAGACTTTGAATCTTTATTAAAAGACGTAGAAGAAGCAGCCACACCAACTAACGATTTGACTAAGCTCGATAAAGAATTTGATGAATAAAATCAAGATTTTAAATAATTAGCACTTTTTTCTTATGAGTGCTAATTTTTTTGTATAATACTATTAGTATTTTATATTATGGCTACAAGTAAAAGGGACTATTACGAAGTACTAGGTTTATCTAAAAATGCCAATGAACAAGATATTAAAAGGGCTTTTAGAAAACTTGCTATGCAATATCACCCCGATAGAAACAAAGCACCAGACGCAGAAGCTAGGTTTAAAGAAATAAACGAAGCATATGCTGTTTTATCTGATCCACAAAAGCGTAGAACTTATGACCAATTTGGTCATGAAGGTTTAAACCAACAAGGTTTTACTGGCGGTAACCCTTTTGATATTTTTAATGAATTTTTTGGCGGACAAGGAGGAATGAAATTCTCCTTTGGCGGCGATGGTGGTATAGATATTGATGATATTTTTGGTGGAATTTTTGGTGGCGGAAGAAGAACAAAAACAAGAAGACAAAGTACTATTCCATATGAATTAAATATTCAAACTGCAATAAATATTGACTTCCTAGATTCTGTTTTAGGTTGTAAAAGAGAAGTAACTATAAAAACCAAAAACACTTGTGATGAATGTAACGGAACAGGCGTTTCTAAAGAAGCGGGGGCAGAAGAAACATGTAGTCATTGTCATGGTTCGGGCGTGGTTGTTCAAAGAAGACAAACACCTTTTGGCATCATGCAATCACAATCTACGTGCCCTTATTGTAATGGAACAGGCAAGATTATTAAAAAGCCTTGTCGTAAATGTAAAGGTAAAAAATATGTTGAACAGTTAAAAACATATGAACTTGAAATTGATCCAGGCATTGAAAATGGACAAATTGTAAAAATAAATGGTAAGGGTAATAGTTATAAAAACTATTCTGGAGATTTGTATGTTCAAATCAATGTTTCAAATTCAAGAATCTTTAAGAAACAAGGTAACAAACTTTATACACAAGTTTTAGTTGATCCTCTATTGGCTATAACAGGTGGCAAAGTTCAAGTTCCAACTCCTTATGGTTTTAAAACCATAAATCTAGATGCAGGCACACCTAATTTAACTGAAATTGAACTTGATAATGCTGGTATTAAAAACGCTAAGAAGAAAATGTTCGGGAGAGAAAATGGATTGCTTATAGCTATTATCAAATATGCTAAACCAAACAAATATTCTAAAGCAGATATGGATGCACTTAAAAAAGTTTGCGAAGCAACTAATGAAAATGTCGAAGTTAAAAAATATTACGATACAGCTAAAAGGGAGGTTAAATAATGTCTAAGCAAAACAAAAAAGTTGAGCCAAAGAAAGAACCTAAGAAAGAAAAGGTCCAAGAAGAAACTCAAGAATCTAAACTTGCTAAGAAAATCATAGATTTAGAAGTAGAAATTAGTAATAAAAATAAAGAATTGGAAGATGCTAATTCCAAAATTAATTTATTAAAATCTGAATTGGAAAAAATGGCAGAAGAATATAAAAGTTTAATCTCTCAAGCTGAAATAAAAGCTAATGAAATTATCAAGAAAAAAATTGATGAGAATGATAATAAATTTAAGACTAATTTAGCCGAAGCTAAAAAGTATGCAATTGAAGATCAAGCGATTGAATTAATTGACATAGTTTCTAAGTTTTCTGTAGCAGTTAATCATCCGGTTGAGGATCCAAAAATTGCCAACTGACTAAATGGTTTTAAGATGTATTTGACAATGTTTAACAATTTGTTAAATGATTTAAACATCAAACAAATTAATGTTCAAATTGGCCAAGAATTTGATGCAAATGTTATGGAATGTTTTGAAACTGTTGTCGATCAAAGCAAACCTAATAACTCTGTTATTAGCATTATTGAACCAGGTTATAAGTTGCATGATCACATTTTAAAACCATGTCTTGTTAGGGTTGTTAAGAACAATTAATTCCTATCCTAAGTTGTTTACAACTTAGGATTTTTTTATTTATAATATAACTTATAAGCGAAGGTACTTATTCATGAGAAAAATAGAAATTTTGAAAATTTTTAAGAACCAAAAATTACTAAATCAGGACGTTGCTATTCAAGGTTGAGTTAAGTTTAACCGTGATAGCGGAAAGATTGTTTTTATTGAACTAAATGATGGTTCAACAATTAAAAATTTACAAGTTGTTTGTAAACCTTCTAACCTTTCTAACTTCGAAGAAGTTAAAACTTATAGACTAGCTTCTGCTATTGAAGTTAGTGGAACTCTAAAACCAGGAAGAGAAGCAGGACTAGTTGAACTTGAAGCAAAGAAAATAAAACTTTTAAAAATTGCTGATGAAGATTTCCCACTTCAAAATAAACAACACTCTAATGAGTTTTTAAGAGAAATTGCTCATATAAGAGCAAGAAGCACAACTACTGCTGCAATTATGAAAGTTAGAACTGAATTAGCTTTTGCTATTCATAACTTTTTCCATTCTAAAGGTTTTATTTTAATGTCAAGTCCAATCATTACAAGTAATGACTGTGAAGGTGCTGGAGAAAATTTTGTTATTAAAGATGATCCAACAAATCCTTTCTTTGGTTCAACTACTGCTAGCTTAACAGTTTCAGGACAATTAAATGCTGAAGCTTATGCTTTGGGTTTAAAAAAAGTTTATACTTTTGGTCCAACTTTTAGAGCTGAAAGAAGTCACACTAATAGACACTTGGCTGAATTTTGAATGGTTGAACCTGAAATTAGTTTTATGAATTTAAAACAACTTATGTCGCTTATTGAACAAATGTTCAAAAAAGTTGTTTCAACTGTTTTAGTTAAATGCAAAGATGAAATTTCTTTCTTAAACAAGAAATATGAAAACAACACCATTGCTACGTTAAGCGAGATTATTAAAAATAAATTTGTTAGATTAGATTATGCAAAAGCTGTTGAAATTTTAAAAGCTGCTGTTGCTAATGGACACAAGTTTGAAGATAGTAATATCTTCTTTGGCAAAGATTTTGCTGCTGAACACGAAAGATATTTATGTGAAAAACACTTTAAGGCTCCAGTATTCTTATGTAACTTTCCGAAAGAAATCAAAGCTTTCTATATGAAAGAAAATAGAGATCACAAAACAGTTGCTGCTTGTGACTTATTAGTTCCAGGTGTAGGTGAAATTGTTGGTGGTTCCCAAAGGGAAGATAACTATAAGAAGATAGTTAAAAAGTGTCAAGAATTAAATATTGATACTAAGGGTCTTCAATGATATTTAGACTTAAGAAAATACGGTTATTACAGATCTGCCGGTTTTGGTTTAGGTTTTGAAAGAATTTTAATGTATATAACTGGTGTTGATAACATCAAAGATGTTATTCCATTCCCTAGATTTGAAGGCGAATTAAGATTCTAATGAACAAAATTTTTCAAAAGAAAAACATTCCTAATATGTTATTGGTGTTTAGAATGATCCTTACACCAGTTATTGTTGTTTTGCTTTTGATTCCAACTAATTATTTTGGTCAACCTATTTATATGTTAGAGTCAATAGTGACTCATGGAGTTTACACTAAAGTGTATTTAAACCAATTAATTGCTGGATCATTCTTTATTCTTGCTTCTTTAACTGACTGACTTGATGGAATGATAGCAAGAAAATTCAATTGAGTAAGTGACTTTGGCAAATTATGAGATCCTGTTGCAGACAAGATTTTAGTTAACTCAGTATTGATATGCTTCGCATATTGACAAATGGTTCCTGTTTGAATTCCTATTATTATGATTGCAAGAGATATAGCTGTT
The DNA here is from genome assembly GCA_045641165.1 of Mycoplasmoidaceae bacterium. Classification (GTDB taxonomy): domain Bacteria; phylum Bacillota_I; class Bacilli_A; order Mycoplasmatales; family Mycoplasmoidaceae; genus Hennigella. Next base: position 54,612 of record JAZUGL010000002.1, on the reverse strand, counting down.
GATGCTGACAGAATGATTGCAGCAACTAAAAAGGTTGTTGTCCCAGCTAATATATATGGAAAATTAAAAACTATTTTGCAGATGTTTGGTATTGTTTTCATCTTTTTCATTTGCAATGAAAGTCTTAACAAAATGGCACCGGATGAAGTGGCAATGTATTGAGGAATTCAAAACCTTTGTATGTATTTAGCTTGCTTGATTTCTGTCTTTTCAGGAATTATCTATTTTATTCAAATTAAAGAGGCATTAAAAAATGAAAAGCGTAAAAATTAATCAACAGATAGTTAATAAGTTAAATAGTTTAAATTTAACTATTTCTACTTGCGAAAGCATGACTGGAGGCATGGTTGCCAACAGTCTTGTCCAAGCTGAAAATGCTTCTAAATGTTTTTTGGGTGGATTTGTTTCTTATTCTGCTTTTTCTAAAAATAAATTTGCTAAGGTAAGTCAAAAAACCATTGAAACATATGGAACTGTTTCACCTGAATGCGCAAGAGAAATGGTTAATGGAACACAACTTTCTTTCAATTCTGATATATCTATATCAGTTACTGGTAATGCTTCTTTTATAAACCCAATTGAAAAGAAACAATCTGGTATGGCATATGTTGATATTAAGGTTTTTGATAAACTATATGAATATCATTTTGTTACTAAAACAAAAGAAAGAGTTGATGTAATCAACGAATGCACAGCTTTCTGTTTATTCCAAATTTGAACATTAATAAAGGATTTAGAAAAATAACATGCATCCAGGGTATATTGCAGGATATGTAATCTTTTTGCTTGTAATGGTTGTTGTTGCAATCTTTTTATATGCATATAAAACATATAGTTCAAATAGGGTTTTTACTAAACCAAAAATGCCAATAATTGCTCTTATCATTTTAGGTTTATTAATTGTTTGTTTTAGTTTAATTGGTGGATATTTTGCTTGAAACCTAACTTCTGAACAACCAGTTGAAGGGGCTATGCTCCATGTGGCTTTCTCTTTTGTTTTAGTTAGTTTGTGTTTGGTATATTTAATAGCTTTCATTACCATTACTAAAGTTACTAGCAAAAACAAAATTGACTATCTTTCAATTAATAAAATTAATTGAAAACAAAAACTTATTAACTTACAAAATGAAGTAAAAGATATGGAAAAACTTAAACAGATTTTAGCTACTAAACATAAAAAATACTATTACCAAATGCTTTCATATTATGAAACTATCCTAAATAATGCAAAAAACAAGGGTATTAGGAAGGAAGATCAAGTAGCAGATATTGTTACTTTTAATGATGCTTTTAGCTATAAATGGTCCAAAAAGCTTAATGCTTTTTTATTACTTTTAACATACCAATATTGTGCTCTTTTTCAAAAAAAATTTAGCCAAAATTAAATTTTTATGACTAGTACTCTATGGGAGAGTATTAAAAGTTTATGGAAAATCAAAAAATATTTGAAGAAACAATAAAAGAGATTGAAACACAGTTTGGCAAGGGGGCAATAACTAACCTTGACCATTCTAGAGCCGTTAAATGTGATGTTATTTCAACAGGTAGTATTAGCTTAAATAAAGCTTTAGGTTGTGGTGGCTACCCAAAGGGTAGAATTATCGAAATCTATGGTAATGAAAGTAGTGGTAAGACTACTTTAGCCTTACAAGCCGTGGCTCAATGCCAAAAAAGCGGTGGCAAATGTGCTTATGTGGATGTAGAACATGCGCTTAATGCTAAATATTGCCAAGCAAATGGTGTAGACATTAAGAAGCTATTGTTAGCACAGCCAGAAAGCGGTGAGCAATCTTTTGCTATTATTGAAGCGTTAGCAAAAACAGGAATGATTGATCTAATCATCGTTGATTCAGTTGCTGCATTAGTTCCTGAAGCTGAAATTCGGGGCGATTATGAAGACCAAAATATTGGTTTGCATGCAAGACTAATGTCAAAAGGTTTAAGATTGTTAGAACCAGTCTTATCAAAATATAACACTTGTGTTATATTTATCAATCAAATTAGAGAAAAAGTTGGGGTAATGTTTGGTGACAGTAAAACTACAACTGGTGGTTGAGCTTTAAAATTCTTTTCTAGTATCAGAATTGAATTAAAAAGAGCTGAACTAATCAAAAGCGGAACAAATGTAATTGGTATAAGATCACATGCAAGAGTCATTAAAAATAAAATGGCTCCGCCATTACAATCAGCTTACTTAAACATTTATTTTGATTGCGGTTTTGATGTTAAATCTGAAATTATTGATATTGCTATTGAAAACAACATTATTGCTAAATCTGGTTCTTGATTTTATTACAAAGATCAAAGAATTGCTCAAGGCAAGGAAGGTACTAAATCTTTCTTGATTGATGCTAAAAACAAGAAGCTTTTTGATGAAATAACGAAGTTAGTTTTAAAAGTTTAGTAATTGAACAATAGACAATTATAATTTTTATGAAAATCAAAATTATGAATTGCTCTTGAAATAAAAGTTTAGAAGGCAAAACACTAGATGTAACAAAAATTACTTCTAGAGAGCCATCTACGAAGCAATTATTGATTGAACTAATTAAACGTATTGATAATTTAGTTGTCAAGAACAATTTAAAAGAATAGGCGAAGATTCTTTGCTCTTATTTTGTTTATTATGTTTATAATAAACAAGTAAAACAAGAAAGGATATTTATGTCTAGTGAATCCAGTCAGCATAGTAACGAACTAACAGACGTATTTATCCTTAATACCCTTTAGTTCTTTCTATCTGTGTCATTAGCATTTGCATAAAATGGCTAATAAAAGAAAAGAAAAGAAAAAACTTTACATAACAAGTAAGCAAGGTGAATTTTTGCTAGAACAATCAAAAAAAGACACTAAGTCTTTATTTGTTGAATATCAATCTTCAAATTATGGTTTAAGAGAAGAACAAATTGAAGCTAAACGTGATAAATATGGTTTAAACTCTATTGCCAATAAGAATAAAGCAACATGATATAAAGTTTTGTTTTCATCATTTGTTACACCATTTACCCTTATTCTTGTTGTTATTGCTATACTAACGGTTTGTTTGCCAATCTTTGATCCAGCTGGAATTCAAACATCGCATTGAGTATCCTTCGCAATTTTATTAACAATGGTTGTTTTGTCTGGAACATTAAAGTTTGTTCAAGACTTTAAGTCCTCTAAAGCTTCAGAGAAGCTTAATGAAATGATTAATACCACAGCTAATGTAGAAAGAAATGGTGTTAAAAAGGAAATACCAATTAGTGAAATTGTTCCGGGTGATATCGTCCACTTGGCTGCCGGTGACATGATCCCTGCTGATATGAGGTTGCTATATGCTAAGGACTTATTTATTACGCAATCTGCTTTAACTGGTGAATCAGAACCAGTAGAAAAGACTATTACTATTAATAAAGATGTAACTAACGCTTTATATTGCAACAATATATGTTTTATGGGTACAACTGTTGCTTCTGGTTCGGCCTATGGAATAGTTTTACAAACTGGAAAAGCTACATTTTTAGGTAAAGTGGCTAAAGCTGTTGGGGCTAAAAGACCAGAAACAAGTTTTGATAAAGGTATTAAAAGGGTTAGCCAAATCATCCTTTTAACAATGGCAATAATGTGTTTAATAATTTTCATTATTAAAGGAACAAGAAATTATTTATTATTCCCAGATGTTAGTGCTTGAACTGAATCATTAACATTCTCGTTGGCTGCAGCAATAGCTATTATTCCTGAAATGCTGCCGATGATCATAACCTTAAACCTTACTAAAGAGGCAATTAAATTTTCTAAACAAAAAGCCATCATTAAGAATACTAATGCAATTCAAACATTTGGAGCAATGGATGTTTTATGTACAGATAAGACTGGCACTTTAACAGAAGACCACATTGTTTTGCAAGAACATTTAAATGTATCTGGTAAAGAAGACGAATTGGTCCTTTTATATGGTTGCTTAAATAGTTATTATCAAACAGGATTAAAGAATTTAATCGATAAAGCTATTGTTGAAAGAGCTCAACAAAAGCATGTTTTTGAAAAGATTGAAGGTTATACAAAAATAGACGAAGTTCCTTTTGACTTTGAAAGAAGAAGAATGTCTATCATTCTTGAACATGAAGGAAAACGCAGGCTAATTACTAAAGGTGCTTCAGAAGAAGTTTTAAGTGTTTGTTCAAAAATTTTATTAAATGGAAGGGTTGTTAACCTAACAAAAACTTGATTAGCTAAGATTAAAAAGACTATCTCAGATCTTAATGAAAATGGAATGAGGGTTATTTGCGTAGCAACTAACCATGAACCTTTATTAAAGAACGAAGCTTTTTCAGATGAAGATGAAAAGGATTTAATGCTTGTGGGTTATATAGCATTGCTTGATCCACCTAAAATGACAGCTAAAAAAGCTATTAATAGTTTGAAGAAAAAAGGTGTAGATATAAAGATTCTTACTGGTGATAACGAAAAAGTTACAAAGTATATTTGTAAAGAGATTGGTTTGAAATACAACAAGGTTCTTTTGGGTGATGATATTGAAAAACTTGATTTTGATGAATTAAGGGAAAAAGTAAAAGACATTGTTATTTTTGCTAAGCTTTCGCCTGAACAAAAAGCCAACATTGTTAAAGCATTAAAAGCTAATGGGCATGTTGTTGGTTATATGGGTGATGGTATTAATGATGCGCCAGCAATGAGAGCAGCTGATATAGCTATTTCAGTTGATACAGCTGTTGATATTGCTAAAGAATCAGCCGATGTGTTGTTACTAGAAAAAGATTTAAACATCTTAGGAAATGGTGCAATTCAAGGCCGTAAGACTTTTGCTAATGTAATGAAATATATAAAGATTTCATTGAGTTCTAACTTTGGTAATATGCTTTCATTCTTAATTGCAGCATGTTGATTGCCTTTCAACCCGTTGCAATCTATTCAAATAATCTTTATGAACTTATGTTATGACTTATGTCAACTTGCCATCCCATGAGATGCCGTCAACCTCAAATTCTTGCAACAACCAAAGAATTGAAACGCTAAATCAATTATTAAGTTCATGGTCATATTAGGACCAATAAGTACAATATTTGACGTCTGTACGTTTGCTGTAATGTATTTTTACTTTGGCTGTAATGATGGAAACAACCCGCTTCATGTTGCGATGTTTAACTCAGCATGATTTATTGAAGGTGCTTTAAGTCAAACATTAATTATCTATGTTCTACGTAGTAGAAGAACTGCGTTTATCCACACAATGCCATCAAAGGGTGTTGTTATTTCAACACTTGCTTCTGCGGCAGTTTGTATGTCTGTTCCTTTTATTCCTGGTATTAACATGGGTCTACAATTTGTTCAAGAAGGCTCACCACAAGCTTTAAATGCTAACCCTATATATTGAGCTTGATTAGTTGGAATCCTATTAGGTTATGTAATTTTAGCTGAAGGAACAAAGCGTTTGTATATAAGAGCCAACCACCGCGAATGAATTTAAAAGAGAGCTTTGCTCTTTTTTTATTTTAAATTTATTTGACTCAAGACTTTGCCTACAGGTTCATTAATAACTAAATCTGCATTGCTATCATAAGGTGTTTTATCTTTATTAATAAGAATTAAGTGTTTTCCTCTGAAATAATTTACTAATCCAGCCGCCGGATAAACTGTTAAGCTTGTACCGGCAACAATTAATGTATCACATGTAGCAATTGCTTGAATGGAATTATTGATAGTATTACCATCAAGACCTTCATTGTATAAAACAACGTCTGGTTTTAATAATCCGCCGCATGAGCATCTTGGCAAACCATTATTTTTAAATTTAATCATGTATTTAGAATCATAAAATTTATGACATTTCATACAGTAGTTTCTATGAACAGAACCATGTAGTTCATAAACAACTTTTGAACCAGCCATTTGATGTAAGCCATCAATGTTTTGTGTAACAATTGCTTTCAACTTACCAATTTTTTCTCATTTAGCTAATTGTTTATGTGCAGCATTCGGTTTAATTGATAAATCAACCATTTTGGCAAAATAAAATTCATAGAATTTCTCAGGATAATCCATGAAATATCCATGAGATAAAATAACTTCTGGTGATACATCAAATTTTTGGTTATATAAACCATCTTTCGATCTAAAATCTGGAATACCACTTTCAGTGCTTACTCCTGCTCCGCCAAAGAAAACAATAGATTTTGAGTCTTGCAAAATATTTTGAAGTTGTTGAATCTTATCCATATACAGTAATTATAATATTTAATTAATATTAGGGCATCTATGAGAGCATTAGGTCTAGATTTAGGAACTAAAACATTAGGGATTGCCATAACTGATAGCAATAAAAAAATAGCTAGTGGTTTGGATAATTTTAGCTATGCTAAAAATGATTTAAATGCTTGTTTGAATAAAATTAAAAAAGTTTTTGAAAACCACAACAATGATATTGATGTAATTGTTATTGGTTATCCCCTTTATCCATCTGGTGACAAATCTCCAATGTGTTTAGTTGTTGATAAATTAGTTGAAATGATTAAACAAACTTTTGACACTAAAGTTGTTTTGCAAGATGAAAGATACACAACTTTAGAAGCAACTGGTATGTTAAAAGATGTTGGCTTAAAGGCAAGCCAAATTAAAAAAATTAAAGATAAAATGTCTGCAGTTGTTATTTTAAATAGCTGGTTAGAAAATGGAAAAATTTAAGCAATTTAATATAGCTCATAATATCCCTATTATGAGAGATCAAACAATTGATTTCTTATATCATCAATTTGATAAATACAATACAGCACAAGTTTTAGAAATTGGTACAGCTTATGGTTATTCGTCTTTGTTTCTTTCAAAGCATCCTGCTATAAGCAAAATTATTACTTTAGAAAATGATACTGAACGATTTGGTGTTGCCCAAGAATACACTAAGAATGAAAAAAAGATTTTTGCTGTTTGTGTTTCTGCTTTTGATTACGAACCAAAACAAGATTTCGATTGCATTATTTTTGATGGACCAAAAAGTCAGCAACAAATTTTATTTGAAAAATATAAAAGTCATCTAAAACCAGGCGGTTTTATCTTTATAGATAATATTAATCTTTTTCAAAGCACAAATAAAGAAATGACCAAGAATAGAATTAAGCTTAAAGAAAAGGTTGAAAATTTTAAAAACTATATCAGTGGTTTATCTGCTGAATGAGATGTTAAAATATATGATATAGATGATGGTTTTGCCATCTTAAGGAAAAAATAATGAAAATTTGAGTTAATCCTATTGGGTTTGAACATGCAAAAGAGCTTCAAACAAACAAAGATGTTGATTACATAATTGTTGGTGTTAAAAAATTTAGTGCAAGAAATACTTGTCTTTTATCAACTACACAAATTAAAAGTTTAAATTTAAATAAGGTTGCTGTAAGTATCAACAACTTATACATGGATGATGAAATTAATAATTTAACTAAATTATTAAAAGAACTAAAAGAAATAGGTGTAAAAACAATAATTTTCACAGATTATGCTATTAAACAAATATGTGATGAAATTAAATATCAACCCGAATTTGTCTATAACTCAGAAACATTAACAACTAATTATTCACAATTACCTTTTTTTAAGAAAAATAAAATTAATGAAGTTGTTTTGCCAAGAGAATTATTTTTAAAAGAAATACAGCAATTTGCTTATTACAAACAAAATGTAAGATTGCAAATGCAAGCCGAAGGCTTTGGCTTAGTAATGCACTCAAAATGAAGCCTTTTAACAAATTTCAAAAAACAATTTAATATCAAAAAAGATTTGTCTAACCAATTGTTTTATTTAAAAGAAGAAACAAGAAAACTTCCTAACCTTATATATGAAGATGATACCGGTACACACATGTTTACTGGATACAATGTTTCTATTTTAGAATACTTAGATAAATTGGTTTCTTCAGGAATTGACAGTATTTATTTCTTATCATTCTTGCATGACAGAAAATGAGTAGATAAAACATTGGATATTTATGCTAGAGCATTACACTTAATTAAAAACAAAAAGTTTGATGATAAAGCTAAAGCTTTATTAATTAATGAAATCAAATCAATCAATGATGTAAGTGCTTGTGGTTTTATTAACCCAACAAAAGGTTTGCTACATTTAAATAAAGAGGAAGGCAATGAATAAAGTTGAATTGCTAGCTCCTGCCGGTGATCTTGGAAGAGCAAAACTGGCAATTGATTTTAATGCTGATGCTGTTTATTGCGGAGGAAAACTATATTCCTTGCGTGCTAGAGCAGATAATTTTGATTTAACAGAATTAAAACAAATTATTGATTATGCTCATAATCACAAATCTAAAGTGTATTTGGTAACAAATATACTTTGTCATAACGAAATGGTTAAGGGTTTTACAAAATATTTGAAAGCAGTAGCTAAATTAAATCCTGATGCTTTTATTTGTGCTGATCCATATATTATTTCAACCATTCATAAGCTTTATCCTAAAAAAGAAATTCATGTTTCAACGCAACAATCTATTTGCAACTCTAAAGCTGCATTGTTTTGAAAAAAACAAGGTGCTTCAAGAATTATTACAGCTAGAGAAATAGATTATCAAAACATTAAATTAATGTGTAAACGCTTAAAAGGAATTATTGATGTAGAGTATTTTATTCATGGTGCACACTGTGTTGGTTATTCTGGTCATTGCACTATGTCAAACAATTTTGCATTAAGAGATGCCAATGTTGGTGGTTGTGCTCAAAGCTGCAGATGAAAATGAATATTAATGGACAAAAATCACAAAGTGATTTCAAATAAATTCATAATGTCAGCAAAGGATATTTGTCAAGTTAAAAATTTACCTCTTTTATTAAAATCTGGATTGGCAAGTTTTAAAATTGAAGGTCGTATGAAATCAATGCATTATATTGCTACTGTAGTTAATGTTTATGCACAAGAAATGAGAGATTTCTATGCAAAGAAATTAAGTGCAAAAAGAATAGAAATGTATGAAAAAGAAATTGATAAAGCAGCTAATAGACCAACATCGTTTGCTTGATTTAATGGCAAGCCATCTAATAAGCAAATGTTATATGGAAACGAAGAGAAAAAGCTAAACCAAAATTTTGCTTTTATCATAGATAAAAAAAGTAAAAATGGCTCATATGAAATCATTTCTAAAAATTTCTTTACAACTAAAAATAAATTTGAAGTTTTTGGTAAAAATCACGACTTAATTCATATTAAAATTTCTAAAATTTTTGATGTAAAAAACAACATGAACGTTTTAAAAGTTAATAGGCCAATGTATCGTTACATAATTTCAACTAATTCAAACAAATTAAATGTTGGCGATATTGGTCGTATAAGCATCTAAAAGTTGTAAATATATGAAAATATAAATATTTTCATATAATATAAACCCTATGAAAATCACAGTTGTTTGTGACATCCTTGGTAAAGAAGACAATGGTACTACTATTGCTACAATGAATTTCATTAGGCATTTGCAAAAACGCCATGATGTAAAAATTCTTTGTGCAGATAAGACTAAAAAAGGTCTTGAAAATTACTACGTTGTTAAAAATAAAAAATTCTACGGTAAGGCCGGAAGATTTATCAAGGCTACGGGATTTACATTAGCAAAACCAAACAAATTAACTGTTATGCATGCCGTTTTAGGCGCTGATGTTGTTCATGTTTTTGAACCATTTGCTTTAGGTATGTCAGCAATTAAAGTTGCTAACAAGGCAAATATTCCTGTAACAACTGCATTGCATCTTTTGCCCGAAAACTTAACTTATTACATGAATATTGACAAAATATGGGCCGCTAATGCTTTTTTATACAAGTATTGATGAAACAACACTTACAAAAAAGTTGATGCTATCCATTACCCAACAGAATTTGTTAAAAATATTTTCACAAAACGTAATCCTGGGACAGCAAAAATTAGATCTTATGTTATTTCAAATGGTGTAAAAGCAAATGTTAAACCAGCAAAAGTTTCTAAACCAAAAAAACTTGCAAATAAAATAGTAATTTTATGTTGTGGAAGATTTTCACCAGAAAAAGATCAGCAAACTTTAATTCGTGCTGTTAAACGCTCAAGATTTGAAAAGAAAATCCAATTAATTTTTGCTGGGCAAGGGCAAAAGAAAAGCACATACAAAAAAATGAGTCGCAGTTTGACTAATAAACCTATTTTTAAGAGATTCAAACATAATGATTTAATAAAAGTTATCAACTATTGTGATTTATTTGTTCATCCTGCTTTAATTGAAACTGAAGGCATATCAGTTTTGGAAGCAATTACCTGTGGTAAACTTGTTCTTGTTTCTGATTCTAAAAAGGCCGCGCCAAGAACTTTTGGTGTTGATTCTAAGTGTATTTTTGAATCTAAAAATCCTAAAAGGTTGGCTAAATTGATTGATTTTTGAATTTCTAATCCAGAATTAAAAAAGAAATATGAATTGCAAAATAAAAAATTAGCAAAAAAATATAGTTTTAATAACTGTATGAAGGATTTGGAACAAATGCTTTATGATGCAATTAAATTCCATGTTCCTTATAAAAATAAATTTTTAAGACGCCTTAGAAAACACTAAGTGTTTTATCTAACGTGATTTTTTCTGAATTTGTAATCAGAAACAATCATATCTTTTAAAGTGTGTTTAACTTTTCAACCAAGTTGTTGATAAGCTTTTTTATTAGATGTTATTAAAGCATCTGGATCACCGGGTCTATTAGGTTTAAATTCGTATTTTAAGTTTTTGTCTATATATTTTTGAGCATGTTTAACAATGTCTAGAACTGTATATCCAGAATTTGAACCTAAACAGAAAATTCCTGATTTATTTTTTTGCAAATATTTAAGTCCAATAAGTGCAGCATTAGCTAAATCTTGAACATGGATATAGTCTCTTAAACATGTTCCATCTTTGGTTTTATATTTGTTACCAAATATCTTAACTTTTCTTCCATGAATAATAGCATCATTTATTGCTGGTATTAGTAAGGTTGGGTTTTTCTTTGCCATTCCATATTTTCCACTAGTTGATGCGCCAGCTACATTGAAAAAACGATATGAAATAAAATTGATTCCATAGGCTTTTTGTGCTTCAGATAAAAGTCTTTCACACATTCTCTTGGTTGCACCATATGGGTTGCAAGGAAGGGTTGGAGAATTTTCATTTACAGGAACTTTTTTGCATACTCCATAAACAGCAGCAGAGCTGGCAAAAATGATTTTTTTAACTTTGTTAAAGACCATTGCCTTTAAAACGGTTGCACAACCACCAACATTTGTTAAATAGTATTCGGCTGGTTTAGCAACAGATTCAGGAACAACAATTTTTGCAGCATATAAAGTAACCACATCAATTTTGTATTTTTTCATGATTCTGTTTAAAAGTTTGTAATCAAGCATACTGCCTTTTATAAAAGTGGCTTTTGGATGAACTAACTTTCTAAAACCTGTTGATAAATCATCTAAAACAACAACTTTGTGACCATTTTTAATAAATAATTCAGTTGCTACTGAACCAATAAAACCTGCGCCACCAATATTTAAAATTCTCATTATCTTTTCCCTTTGATATATTTTAATATATCATTTTTAATTTCTTTATCTGATAAAGCAAAATCAATTGTTGCTTTTGCTATACCTAATTTGTTGCCTAGATCATATCTTGTGCCTTTAAAATTACAAGCATGAATTTTTTTCTTTTTTAGCAATATTTTCAAAGCATTTGTGATTTGAATTTCACCAGATTTATCAAATTTTGTTTGTTTAATTGCTTTAAAAATATCTGGAGTTAAAACATATCTGCCTAAAATAGCTAAATTGCTTGGAGCAGATTTAACATCTGGTTTTTCAACTAAACCTTTAATAGCAAATAGTTGTTTCTTCAAATCTTTTTTATTTAAAGGGGAAACAATTCCGTATTTATTTACAACTTTTTTGTCAACAGGTTGTACACCTACGATGCAGCTTTTAGTTTTAGTATATGCATCAATACATTGTTTTAGTGCTGTTGGGCCTTTATTTACAACTACATCATCACCTAATAAAACAGCAAATGGTTGGTTGCCAACAAATTTCTTAGCATGACCAATGGCATCACCTAAACCAAGCATTTTGTTTTGATAAATATAAGAAATTTTGGCCATTTTTGCAAGACCTACAACTTCTTTATACATATCATTTTTATTCTTTTTAAGCAAGTTAGCTTCAAGAGCTTTATTATGACCAAAATGTGTTTTAATTGATTCTTTTCCGGCAGAAAGAATAATTAAAATTTCTTTGATTCCTGAATCAACAGCTTCTTGCACAATATATTGGATAGTTGGTTTATTAAGAATGGGCAACATTTCCTTTGCCACAGCCTTGGTAGCTGGCAATAACCTAGTACCAAAACCGGCTGCGGGAATGACTGCTTTTTTCACTTTGGACATTATTATCTCCTGAGTAATTATCTATATTATAATATTAAATATATTTATTTAATATAGCATCGATATGATTACAGTTCATCTAATTTATAATCCTACATCTGGCAAGGGCGCAGCAAATGCTGCCTTTGCTAAGATTAAAAATTGGGTTGATACACAAAAAGATATAAAACTTGTTGCTCATCCAACGGAAAATGCTGGACATGCTTCAATTATTGCTAGAGATTTAACTTCTGGCGATGAAGTTGTTAATTTATTTGTTATGGGTGGAGATGGAACCCTTAATGAAGTATTAAACGGCATAGTTAATTTTGCTAAAACTAAAATGGCTGTATTGCCATTTGGTTCTGGAAATGATTTTGCTTTTGCATTAAATTTAGGTTCAAATGATCCTGTGGAGCTATTCCATGCTTATGTTCGCAACCCAAAAGAAAGATTAGTTGATTATCTAATCATAAACAATAAATATAAAGTTATTAATGCTGTTGGTATTGGTTTATCTGCTGAAGTAATTAATTGTCGTGACAAAATGAAACATTTCAAACCATCAACACAATATACTATTGCTACAATTAGAAAGTCTTTATTTTGAAAAGCTATAAGTTATACAATGCAACTAGATGATAAAGCACCTCAAAGCATTGAAACTATGTGAATGACTATTAACAATGGTAGAAGAGTTGGTTCAAATGTTATTACTTCTACTAGTTCTAAACTTGATGACGGTTTAGCTTCTATCACATATTTACAAAGATTTAGTCATTTAAAAACTTTGCATTACCTTTCTAAGATTAAAAAGGGGTTAATTGAAAAACTTAAACCTTCAAAATGTGCAACTGCTAAAAAAGTAACAATTGATTTATCTGATGCTTGCATTGAATATGATGGAAATTTACTTAAACACCAAAACCACATTGTTGTTGAGGTAGTTCCTAGTAAATTACATTTATTGGTAACAAAATAAAAGGAGAAGATGAAAATGAACAAATGTCCGACTGCTCACATTGGGGCGAAATATGGCCAAATTGCTAAGCGTGTTTTATTGCCTGGAGATCCACTTAGGGCTCAATGAATTGCTAAAACATATTTAAAAGACGTTAAATTAGTTAATAGTGTTCGAAATATGTTTGCCTATACAGGAACATATAAAAATGTCCCTATTACAGTTATGGGTTCTGGCATGGGAGTACCATCGCTTTCTCTTTACACATATGAACTTTATAACTTTTATGATGTTTCTGTTATATATCGTGTTGGTTCTGCTGGTGTTAGTATAAAATCTGGTTGCAATGTTGGTGATGTTATCTTAGAAACAGAGGCCTGATCAGACGTTCCTATTAAACCGTGGCTTAATGTTAAGCTTGATGGCAAAAACTTGCTCAAATGTGATAAACATTCTGCAAAGAATATCCTAGATGTTGCAAAGAAAAAAGGCATTAAAGTTTATTCAAGAAGAGTTGCTTCTACTAATTTCTTTTACAATGTTTCTTCAGTCGAAAGAACACACAAGATTACGGGCGCATATGCTTTAGAGATGGAAGGTTTTGGTTTGCTACTACAAGCAAGAATGGCCAAGAAGAAAGGCGCTTCTCTAGTTACAGTAAGTGACTGTTTTGAAAGCGGAGAAGAAATGTCTTCTAAAGAAAGACAAACAACTTTTTACTCAATGGTAGAAATTGCACTAGATGCAATTATTAAAGAGAAGGTTTAATCATGAAATTAAATAAATACATTGATCACACACTTTTAAAAGCTGACGCTAGTAAAAAAGAAATTACTAAATTATGTAAAGAAGCAAAGAAATACAATTTTGCTTCTGTGTGCGTTAACCCTTACTACATTAAATTAGCTAAGAAGCTTTTGTCTGGCACAACAGTTAAAGTTTGTACTGTTATAGGCTTTCCTTTAGGACAAATGACTACTGAAGCAAAAGTATTTGAAGCAATTGATGCAATTAAAAAAGGTGCTAAAGAAGTTGATATGGTTTTAAATATTGCTGCTTTAAAAGACAAGAACCTAACCTATGTTACTAATGAAATTAGTAAGATTAAAAATGTGTGTCACAAAAATCATGCAATTTTAAAAGTTATTATTGAAACTTGTCTTTTAACTAAGCAAGAAAAAATTAATGCTTGTAAATGTGTTTCTAAAGCTAAGGCTGATTTTATTAAAACATCTACTGGTTTTTCAACTTCTGGTGCTACAGTAGCTGACGTAGAATTAATGAAGAAATATGTTTCTAAGAATGTTAAGATTAAGGCTGCTGGTGGTATAAGAAGCTACCAAGATGCAATAAATATGATTAAAGCAGGGGCTAACCGTTTAGGAACTTCTAAAGGAGTAATGTTAGTAACAAATAAATAATATGCGTATAGTTGATATCATTCAAAAAAAAGTTGAAGGAAAAGAATTCGATGCTAACGAAATTAATTTTGTAATTAGTGGTATTGTTAATAAAACAATACCTGATTACATGATTACTTCTTGATTAATGGCTATTTATATCAATGGTTTAACTAAACATGAATCATATTTGTTAACTAAAGCAATGATTCAAAATGGTCAACACGTTGATTTAAGTAAATTTAAAGGTAATTTGGTAGATAAACACTCAACAGGTGGTATTGGTGATAAAGTTACTTTAGTTTTATCTCCAATTCTAGCAAGCTTGGGTATTGCTATAGCAAAAATGTCCGGAAGGGGTTTGGGCTTTACTGGTGGAACAATTGATAAGTTGGAGGCTATTAAAGTTCAAACAAACATGACTCCAGAACAAATGGTTAAACATTTAAAAAAACACGGTATTTTTGTTGCTGGACAAACTAAAAACGTTGCTCCCGCTGATAAAATAATCTACAACTTAAGAGATGTAACTGGTACTGTTTCCAATATGGGACTAATTGCAAGTTCTATTTTGTCTAAAAAATTTTCTATCTTTGGAACACATGTATTTTTGGATATTAAATGTGGTTCTGGTGCATTCTGTTCTTCTTATAGCCAAGCAAAAGAATTGATTAAATATTTATCTTACATAGCTAAAGCTATGAAACGCAAATTAACTATGGTTGTAACAAATATGAACCAACCTTTAGGCAAGGCTATTGGTAATGCTATAGAAGTTAGAGAAGCGCAAGACTTTTTAAGAGGAAATTACAATGACTATCCGGATTTGAAAGAATTAATTTTTAAATTTGCAAGCATTATCATTAGATCTTACAAACATAGTTTATCTGATGCTAGAGCACAACAATTAATTGAACAAACTATTAGAAGTGGAAAAGCACTTAATAAGTTCTATGAATGAATTCAATCTCAAGGTGGAGACATTAAAGCACTTAAAGCAGATTCATATTTTAAACCTAAATACAAATATGAAATGAAAGCAACCAAGTCTGGTTACCTAACATTTAGATCAATCAGTCATATAGGAATGGTATCTAGTGAATTAGGTGCTGGTAGAATTTTAAAAACTGACAAGATTGACATGCAAGCTGGTATTTGTCTAAGAAAAAAATATGGAGACAAATTCAAGGTTGGGGATATTTTGGCTGTTTGTTATTCTTCTAAACCGATTGATAAAAAGAAGGTATGAAAAGAATTTATTGAATGTTGCACAGTTGCTAAATTTAAACCAAGAAAGGTAAATGTGATTAGAAAGGTTGTTTATGCTTAAGAAAAAAGATTATTTTGATGATTTAATAAAACTATTGCCTATGGCAAGAGCTCCATTTTCAAATGTAAGTGTTGCTGCTATTATTGTTACTGACAAAGGAATATTTAAAGGCGTTAACTTCGAAGATCCTGTGCTAAATTTAGGTATTTGTGCAGAGCGTAATGCTATCTTCTCTGGAATTACTGCTGGCATGCAAAAAATATATGAAATTCACATTCTAGCCAACATTCCACAACGAAAGAAATTGAATATGTGTGGTGCTTGCAGACAAGTAGCAAGTCTTTTTGCAGATGAAAATGCTAAAGTTTGTGTTTACTCTTTAGACAAGTCTAAAGAGATAGTTTCATTTAAGAAATTATTTCCTCGTAGTAATTTATCAATAAACAAAAATATAATTAAGGGATAGGGATTCATTATGGCATTTGACAAACAAACACCAAAAGTTGAAGAAATGTTTTACGAAAAGCTTGATGCTTGTAACTACAAGGATTGATTAATTGCTTGAAACTCTACTAGTGAATTAAAAAAAGAAATTAGTTTAATGAAACCTGAAGAAATTAAAGAGGCTTTTTCAAAAGCACCTTTGAATTTTGGTACTGCTGGTATTAGGGGAATAATGGGACCTGGTACTCAACTATTAAATAAGTTTGTTTATCACCAAATGGCTTATGGTTATGCTAAATTTGTTTTGTCAAGAAATAGAAAAGCAAAAGTTATCATTGGTCATGACAACAGATTAAATTCAGATAATTTTGCTTATGAATGTGCAAAAATTCTAAGCATGATGGGTGTGGAAACATATATTTATTCTAAGAATAAATTAATGCCAACTCCTATTATCAGTTATTCAATAAGAAAATATGAATTGGATGGAGCAATTAACGTAACTGCAAGTCATAATCCAAAAGAATACAACGGTTTTAAAGCATATAACAACACAGGAGCGCAAATTCTTCCTAACGAAGCTAAAATAATCGTTGAAAACATGCCTAAACCTAATGAAATTTTAAATATTGAAAATGAATTGCTTGAAATGGGAAGAAAACCATCTATTAAAACGATTGACTACGATAAAACAGTTAATGCTTTCTTTAAAGATGTCGCTAAAGCTGTAAACATTGATCCTAAATTTAGAAGTCCTGATGCACCAATTAAACATACGCCAATTGTTTTTACTGGTTTTCAAGGAACAACAACTGAATTAATGCCAAAGTTCTTGAAGCTTCTTGGTTTTAAGAAAATTATTCAAGTTCCTGGTCAAAACAAAATTAGTTCAGAATTTGAAGCTAGTCCAATTACTAATCCGGAGGATTATCAATCATTCTATCCTGCAATTAGAGAAGCAACAAGAAAAAAAGCAAACATCATTTTTGGTTGTGACCCAGATGGGGATAGAATGACTATTGGTTTTAAGAAAACAAATAGATGAAGATTCTTAAATGGTAATGAACTTGGAATGTTATTAGCTACATATGTTTTGGAAAATAAAAAGTTTGATCGTAGACCATATATTTTAAGCACTCATGTTTCTAGCTCATATATAGAAAGAATTGCTAGAAACTATGGAGCAAAAGTAATTAAAACTGCAACCGGATTTAAATGAATGGGTAATTTAATCGACAAATATGAAAAGAAAGGAAAAATGGTTATTGCTTTTGAAGAAGCTATTGGTTCTTTAACTCATACATTTGCTAGAGACAAGGATAGTTTTGGTACTACCGCCCTAGCATTAGAAGTGGCAAATAAAGTTTCTGAATATTATGTCGATTTGCATGAATACTGAACTCATGAAATCTTTACAAGATTTGGTGATACATATTCTTCAACTATTTCTTTAACATTGGATAGTAAAGAATGAAAGAAAGATGCTCAAAAACTGATGAAAAGAGCTCTTGAAGTGAGCAAAAAAACTCATATTCATGATTACAAAATCCAAAAAGTTTGGTTTAATGCTGCTGCTGATGCTGTCGAATGAATTCTTGATAAGGAATCGTGAATTAAATTCAGAATTTCTGGTACTGAACCTAAATTTAAAATTTATTTCTGTTTCAATAATCAACTTGTAGGCCAATTAAGAACATCTGCTGTTGAAAATTTAAGAGTTATTATGAAAACAATATTAGAAGGTGTTAAATTTAAATAGTTAATATGTCTACTAGAAAGGTTTATGTTTTTGGCAATTGAAAATTAAATAAGTCATTTAATGACTTAGTTTCTTTTTTCCGTGTTTTTAATGAAAAAATTGCTAATGATTTAGCCTTGAATAGTAGCCCAGATATTATTTATGGTTTTGCCCCTAGTTATGTTTCAATCCAACCAGCACAAACGTTAAAACAAGGTAAAACAGAAATCATCTCCCAAGATGTTTGCGGTGTTGGTTTTGGCGCATATACTGGTCAAATTGCTGCTCAACAGCTTTTAGATTATCAAGTTAAATATTGTTTGGTTGGACATTCAGAAACTAGAAAATATTTGTTTGTTACTAACCAAATGGTTAGAACTAAGACTAAAGCGTTACTAAAAAATAATATGACACCAATAATTTGTGTCGGCGAATCTATTGAACAACATAATGCGCAACAAACTTATGATGTTTTAGCAAATGAATTGAGAGTTACGTTTAAAACAATCGATGCTCAATCTGCAGCAAAATGTATTATCGCGTATGAACCATGATGAGCAGTGGGCACTGGAAAAACCCCAACAGTGGTTGAAATTGAAAATGTTTGCTCTGCAATTAGACACTTAATTGCTGGTATATATGATGAAAACATTGCTAAACAAATTCCTATTTTATATGGTGGTTCTGTTAAAGCAGCAAATGCTAAAGAAATCATTTCTAATCCAGATGTTGACGGTTTATTAATTGGTGGTGCAAGTTTAAACCCTGAAGAGTTTTATAACATTTTAAAGATTGTTGAGCAATGCAAAAAGTAGGACTAATAATTGTAGATGGTCTTGGTGTTAATAAACAAAAAGCTGGTAATGCTTTTACTTTAGCAAAAACACCTACTTTTGATAATTTATTAGCTAATTATCCTCATTGTTTATTAGAAGCAAGCGGGCTTGCAGTTGGTTTGCCACAAGGTCAAATGGGAAATAGCGAAATTGGGCATTTAAATATTGGTGCTGGTAGAGTTATCACATCCGAATTAGTAAAAATAAATATGGATGTGGAAAACAACAAATTTTCTAGTAATTATAGTTTAGTTAATGCGATTGCTTATGTCAAAGCTAACAAAGTTAAGTTTCATGTTGTTGGATTAACATCGGATGGTGGTGTTCATAGTCAACTTAGTCACATTTTAAAAGTTTTAGAGACATGCGGCAAGGCTGGAATACCAACGGTATTGCATTGTTTAACAGACGGAAGAGACACAGCAATTAAATCATTTGCTAGATATTTACCATTAATACAAATTGTTATCTCTAAATACAAAAACATTAAGATTGGTAGTATCATGGGAAGATATTATGCAATGGACAGAAACAATAATTGAGATCGTATGGAAAAAGCTATTGCTGCTTTTGAACATCGCTCTGATAGTTTTACATCGCCAAGTGATTATCTCCTTTCAAGTTATGAAAAGAATATAACTGATGAGTTTATTGTCCCTGCGTTTTGTCACAAGGATACTGCTTTAACAAAAGATGATTTAGTTTTTATTGCTAATTTTAGACAAGATCGTGTAAGACAATTGTGTCATTGTTTTAAGAAAACAGATTTATATAAATATAAATCAAGTTTGTGAAATTTAAATTTGAAGTTGGCAACTATGGTTCAATATGATGGAATTAATAGTGACTTTGTTTTTTATCCAAAAGATGATTATCAAAATACATTAGGAAAAGTTCTTGAAACTAATAATTTGAAGCAATTGCGTATTGCCGAAACAGAAAAATATGCTCATGTTACATTCTTTTTTGACGGTGGGAAAGAAAATAATTACAAGAATGAACAAAAAATTTTAATTCCATCACCAAGTGTACCAACTTATGATTTAAAACCAGAGATGTCTGCTAAGGAAATTACAGAACAATTGATATTAAATATGAAGAAGTATGACTTCTTTGTTTGCAACTATGCAAACTGTGATATGGTTGGCCATACTGGTAATCTTGAAGCCACAATTAAAGCAGTTGAGGCAGTAGATGTGTGCCTAAAAAGAGTTCTAGACGCTGCTAAAAAAGCTAACATAACATTATTCATTACGGCTGATCATGGAAATTGTGATGTAATGGTTGATGCCAACAATAAACCGGTTCCAACACACACCTTAAATCCTGTTTGGTTCATATCAACAGATAAGAATCTTAACCTAAAAAATGGAACTCTTGGGAATATTGCTCCAACCATCTTAAAATACATGGGAATTAAAAAACCAAAAGAGATGAATAAGGATAGTTTATATTAATAGGTAATTTCTCTCAAATATTACCTATTAATATGTAATGTAAAATATTGGTATTTATATATAATACTATAGAAAGGATCCTTTAATGGCTAAAAGTATTACTGAAATTAAATTAACTCCAAGTGCAAAATTGGCTGAAGTTATTGGTGGCGGAAAAGTCACTAGACCTCAAGCTGTTAAAAAAGTTTGAGCTTATATTAAAAAACACAAACTTCAAGACAAGAAGAATAAAAGAAACATCAACGCTGATGCTAAATTAAGACCACTATTTGGTAAATCATCAGTTAACATGTTTGCACTTGCAAAAATCTTAAGCAAAAACCTTAAGTAATTAGTTAATTAAAACTTTCAAAAAAAGTAGGCAATGCCTACTTTTTTCTATTTTTCTTTAGATGCGGCTGCCATTATATCAACCATTGAAGACACGCATGTTTCACGTGTTGCTTTTGAATAGTCTCTTAAATTGTTAATTGTCTTTTCTACATCTTTGTTAACAATTCCATCTTTGTGGTCAATCTTACCACCGGCTTCAACTATTGAAAGGCATAAAAACCCGCATACAAGAGAAGACATTATTTTGAATGAGCAACTTGGTTTTGCTCCATCACAAACAATTCCTGCTTGACTAACTAAATGTAAATTTAGAAGGTCTTGAATTTTTTCTCATGATCAATTTCTTTGGAAAGCAATTCCACATGTAGTTGCAGCACCAGCAGCTAAAGCAGAACCACACATTCCACACAAGTGGCCAACCTTTGATTTAATTTTTCATGTAATGTAATGAGCAAAGGCAACGGCTTGTAAAAGTTTTCTTTGACTTATTTTAAACATACCAGCATGAATGTTTTGTGGTATTGTAACAGTTAAGCCGTGATCTCCAGATCTAGCTGAAGACATAACAGGAAGAGGACATCCATACATTCTTGCATCTACAGCAGCACACAATTGACCAAGCAATTTTGTAACTCATGCATCTGTATAAAATCCAAATGAAGAAGAACTTTTTTGCATCATTGTTTTTCATTTGTTTGATAATCATTCTTTTTTAGGATGTTCAAATCCTTGAATTCTAATTTTTTTGTTTAAATCAATACCTTCTTGTAAAAAGCCGATATCCTTAATCGTTAGTTTTTTGCATAGCAAATAAACATCTTTGATTGTTAGAGCATCAACTAATTTATCAAAATCAATGTCTTCAGCGTTTGTGGCATTAGTTTTTCTATTTTTCTTAATAGTTTCAACACCATTAAGTTTGGCGGAAACGATATTATCGTGCATGTCTTTAATGATGACTTCAGCTTTATTGCCTTCGTTGTCTGTAGCAAAAACTTTTGCATATACAACAGGACTGCGGTAATCAACATTTTCATCAATAATATGGGCGTTTGATCCTATTCTCTTAGCTAAGGCAATTGTTTTTGGTGTTAAATCATCTAAACAATTTAGTTTCTTTTCAGGATTTTTTAGGATTAATCCAGCAGCAGCAATTATTCTAATTCCACATCTACCAAGATTTGGAACACCAACTCTTCCATCGTTTCTATAAACATAAGGGGAAACACTAACAGTTGCTCTAACAAGTTTGCCAGGTAATAATTGTCCTGCTTTAGCAGCAGCTAAAGAAACTATACCAATTTCTGTACATCCTAATGCGGGTTGAACTTGTTGTTTTAAAAGATTAATTAAATATTCTTTTTTGTTCATATTATTTGTTTTCTAGTTCGTCAAATTGAATATTTTTTCTGAATTTTAAAACATATTTGCAGTATTTTGCAAGACCAAGTTTTGATGTTTCTCTATATCCATCAATTAAATCATTACCAGAGTCATAACATGCTTCAATAGTATCATCAATATTAACAATTTGTCTCATACCTTTCATATTGTGAGCAAGTTCTGCAGCATCCATTGCTCTCATAGAATAGATTGCATTTCTTTGAATACATGGAACATAAGCACATTGGCCAACTGCATCACAAGTCATACCTACAAGTTGTTGCAAAGCAGCTTCGCCTGCTTTTTCAACTTCGTCAATATCAGCATTGTAAACTATAACAGCATACATAGCAGCAGCTAAAGCAGTAGCAACGCCGACTTCTGCTTGGCATCCACCAGTAGCACCCGCAACTGAACCATTTTGTTTAATAGTAATACCAATTAAAGCAGCAGCAGAAAATGCTTCATAAATTTTTTGCCTGCTTGGTTTATATTTATCAACTATATATTTATATATACCAGGCATTGTTCCTGCTGAACCACATGTTGGTGCTGTAACAACCATTCCATAACCAACAGCTTCTTCATTAGTAGCTATTGCATAAGCTGAAACTAATTTAATTCTTTTAACATATTCTGGATCGCTTGGTTTAATTGAGTCATAAACCATTCTTGCTCTTCTTTGGAAGTCAACAAGACCTTCAATAGAACCTTTTTTGCTTAAACCTATTTTAATAGTTCCTTCAAAACTATCAATCATTTCATCATATAGTTTAATCAAATCTGCTTTTGATTCATGCATAGCTAAAAATTCAAGATAACCAAGTTTTTTCTTTTTGATTATTGCTTTCATTTCAGCAAAGTTATCATATGGATAAACATTTTTAACTGGTGGATCACCAGCAATAGCAATTGTTCCACCACCAATAGAAACAAAACGTTTTTTAACTATTAATTTGTTATTTTTACCAAATACTTCAACATCCATTGTGTTTGGGTGTGGAGTTTGTTCTTTTAAATTTCAAACATATTCGTGTGGATATTTAGCAAATACTTCATCAATAGCTCTGTCCATTAAGTGGCCCTTGCCTGTTAAGGCAAAAGATCCATAAAGAGTAATTTTGATTCTTCCTATGCCTTTAGATTCATAGTGTTCAAGAATATAACGGCATGCTCTCATTGGCCCAATAGTGTGGCTTGAAGATGGACCATGTCCTACTTTAAATAATTCACGTACTGAAAACATAATTCCTCCTTACCTTAATGCATATTTTGAACGTTTTGCAAAACCTTCAAAGTCTGGTGTTCTATGTTGTTTTAATAAATCTTTACCAGTTTCATACATAACTTTAATAACATCATCAAGAGCACACAAGTCTTCTGATGGCATTAAACTATGAGTTAAAACTGCATTTTCAATTGCTCTAACTGCATAAGCGGCACATCTTTGAATGCATGGAACAAGTGGAATTGCACAAATAGCACAGCATGTTAATCCTAAACAGTGTTCTAGTGCCATTTCTGCAGCTCTTCCTATTTCATCAATACCTGCATCATACATAAGATATGCAGCTGCAGCTGATGCCATTGCACAAGCTGTTCCTATTTCTGCTTGACAACCGGCATCAGCAGAAGAGATGGTAGCATTTTGATCAATTAGACTGGCAATCAAACCAGAAATACACATTGCATTGTAAATCTTTTGTGTACTTGGTTTATATTTCTCTCTAATAAACTTTAAAGTCGCTCAATAAACACCTGCTGCTCCGCAGCTTGGAGAAATAACTGCTTTTGATCTTTGTGCAATTTCTTCGCCTATTGCATAAGCATAAGCGGAAATTTTTCTAATCATTTCTTGATCGTCATTTTCTTTTGGCACTTTAGTTTCAATAATGTGTTTTGCTCTTCTTTCAAACTTAATTTTTGGATTTGATAGTTTAAGAAGACCACGTTTTTTTAATCCGTCTGCAATAACCTTATCCATTAACTTAATACATTTAGCAAAATGAGTTGTAATTTCTTTCTTTGTTTGAGCAATTGAACAAAAATCTAAATAACTCATTCTATTTTGTTTAAAGTATTTTGTCATATCAACAAAACTCTTAAAATCATATCTTGATTTTGCTGTTTGCTCTAGTTGGTCAGTAATAAAGAAGTTGCCACCACCTGTTGAAACTATTCTGTGTCTTCTAATAATTTCACCACGTTTTTTAAGCAAGATATCAAATGTAAGTGGATGTCTTGCTGCTGGAGGAGTTCTTTTTGTTTTAACTACCTTGATAGGTAATTTAGAATAAAGTTTAAAAGCATCTAAGATATCTTGAGATGTTTTAACTTGTTCTTCTAGTCTAGCAAAATCGTTATAAAGACGTACTTCAACATTATCAATGTCTTTTTGTCCTTTTAATTCCTTTGCTACTTTTTCGCATGCTCTAAAAGCAGCCGTGTTCAAAGTAATGCTTGGTCCTTTGCCAATCTTGAACATTTGTAATATAGATTTCATAAAAAATTTATAAGCCTCTTTTTCTTAATTATATTGATAGTTATATATTTTATAAATAAAATATATAGAAATTAGTGTTTCAAAAAATCAAAAATATATATAATGAGATATACACATATATCAAATTATGGCTCAAAGATCGGTTGTAAAATTAACTAGCGAACTTAAGGGTAAAACAGTAAAAGTTGTTGCCTTACATTTCACTGATCATTTGATGAAACATAAATTAGAAAATTTAGGTTTTATCGAAGGTGCTGAAGTAAAAGTTCTTAATAACAATGACTCCAACAATGTTCTTCATTTACAACTGTTCAATGTGCAGTATGTGTTAAGGGAAGAAAATTGTAGGTTAATAGATGTCAAAGTTATCTAAAAAAATACACAATGAATCTAAAACATATCTTTTAATCGGTTCACCAAATGTTGGTAAATCAACAATTTTTAATCGTTTAACACATGCTACTGCATTAGTTAGTAATATTGATCGTATGACTACTGAGCATACGATGGGAAAAATTAAAAAAACAGATGACTATTTAGTAGATTTACCTGGTATTTATAATTTATCTCACCCTATTGCAGAAGAAAAAGAAACACATTATCACTTATTACATGGTAAAGTAGATGGTATAGTCAATGTTTTGTCTGCTTTTAGCTTACAAAGAGATCTATATTTAACACTTCAATGTATTGAAACTGGTTTGTTAAATACATTGTGTGTAAATATGATTGATTTAATTAAACCACAAACGTTTAATTGAAAAAAATTAAGTAAGGAGCTAAATGGATTAAATATTGTTCTTTCTAGATCTAATAGATCTAAAAATGTAAAAGAAATTATCAAGTCTTTGCATGAATCTAAGATGGTTGATTCAAATATTGTTACTTATTCAGAAGAAATTGAAAGAAAGATAAAACAAATTTCAAATGTTTTACCAAACTTAAACGTTTCAAAAAGATTTGCATCTTTGATGATTTTGGAAAACAATGCTTTCTTAATTGATCACTTAAGCTATCATCACAAAGAAGAATTTAAAAAGATTAAACCATTATTAGTCAGTGAAGAACAAGGAAAGAAGTATGCGCAAGAGATACGCGATACTAAAAATAAATTCATTGTTAAATTATTGAAAGCGTGTCATTACAACACAAAAAAATATTTAAGAATTGATTTACCAAAGCAAAATAGATTTGATCATTTCTTCTTAAAGAAATGAATCGGTATACCTTTATTTATTATTATTGTTTTAGCTATTTACTATTTAGCTTTTGGAAATTATGCTGGTGGATGAATTCAAAGTCACTTTGCCCAAGCATTATCAGATAGTGAATGGGGTTTAGCTCATTGAATCGCAGAAGGTTTTAGACAAGCTAATGCTCCAGAATGAGTAACGAGTCTATTTGTTAATGGTATATGTAATGGTGTTTTTGTAATATTGGCTTTTATTCCAACTATTTGTATTCTTTATTTCTTAATAAGCATTATTCAGCAAATAGGTTTGTTGTCTAGAACATCTATTCTATTAGATCGTGCTTTAAGTAAATTTGGTATATCTGGAAGATCAATAGTTAATTTGCTTACTGCTTTTGGTTGTGCTGTTCCGGCATTAATGTTAGCAAGAAGTAGTTCATCTAAAAAAGAAAGGGTTGTTTCTACATTAATTACGCCATTTATATCATGTACTACTAAAGTAGTAGTAATTAGCTTTGTGTCTAATGTTATCTTTAGTACATGGTCATGATTATTTATCTATGGTTTTGTTTTCTTTAGTGGTTTAATTGCTTTATTGCTTGGCTTATTCTTTTCTAAGACCTTATTTAGAAAACAAAGTTCATTCTTTTGTATAGAAGTAGTAAATTGAAATGCACCAGATTTTAGAATTATCTTTAAAAATGTTGCTCAACAAATTAAACAATTTCTAAAGAAAACTATTCTAATTATTGTTGTTGCTAACTTAATTTTCTGGGTGTTATTACATATAGGTCCAGTCAACGGAACATACATTCCAGATAGTTCTGAATTAGTACAATATTCAATTCTTTGTTATATAGGTAAGGGATTAAGTTATTTGTTGTGGCCTGTATTTGGTGGTGCTAACTGACAACTAACTTCTGCTTTAGTTGCAGGTTTACCTGCAAAGGAATTAATAATTACTAATTTACAACTATTGCAATCAACTACTGAAGTTGGAACAATAGCTGGTTTGTTTAACCAATTTGGTTTTGGCCCAGCTGTTGCTGTAAGCTTTATGACATTTGCAATGTTTTATATCCCATGTTTACCAGCCGTTGTCACAATGTGAAAGGAAACAAAACCAAAATATGTTGGTATTAATTTCCTTTCAAGCATTGTTGTGGCTTATGGTTTGTCAACAATTGTTTATTGGGTTGGAAGAAGTATAATGCTTCTATCAGGAAATTAATATGAAGACTTCTAGAAAAGTTGGGTTATCAATATCTTTGATATTAGCTATAGCAATATTTGCTATCTCGTGCACTTTAGTGTATCTTTTTAATCTAAATGACATTGCTTTTTGATGAACATGATTAATTGTTTGTTGAGTAGAAGATATTGCTGTAGCAAGTGTTTTGTTTAATTCTAAACACTCACCAGATGAAGCAAAAGTCTTTTGACTTTTAATTTTGCTTATTCTTCCTATATTAGGAGGAATAATTGTTATTTTTGTTGGTCTAATTAAAAGATCGCAAAAAGGTGGAATTAGTAAAAATCACGCGGTGGTTTTACAAAATATTTTCCAAGCTAAAAAATCAATAAAGTTTTATTGCGATTCATTTTTTGTGTCTCATGATACATTTAATGCTTTAAATTTTTGTACATATAAAAATGTCAAAGTTGATATCTGTGTGAGTAAGCAAATAAAAAGATATAAAAATAAACTCATGCTTTATGATCTTGATAAATATTTAGAAGGTGAAATTAATGTTGGCGTTCACCCAGAATTAAAAAAGAATTTTTTAATTATTGATGATAAAAAGGTTTTGGTTGTTGAAAAGAATTTTAATTTTAAGAATATTTTTAATTTCAACAAAATAATTGAAACAACTGATGTTAGTAAATATTTAGATACATTTAAAGTTGCTTATGGCGGTTCCGTTAATCATAAGATTAATAAAAAGAAAAAGAATTTCTTTTGTCGTTTAAAATCTGGGTTCTTGAATATTTTCTACCTATTTATGTAATTTTCTATATAATGGTTAGGCAATATACCAAAGACAGTAACTGGATAAAACCTTAATTTGTTACCGAGGATATGTATCTAAACTTATTCTTAAGTGTCTTTGTGTAAGCAAAGACATTTATTTGTATATTGCACAAATTACGGAGGTAAATTGTGTCAAAAGCTATTATTGAACAAAAAGCTAAGATAACTGACGAATTTGTTCAAAAACTTAAAAGTGCTAAGTCATTTTTGGTTTTTGAGTATTTAGGTCTTACTGTAAAAGAAGTTACAGAGATGAGAGCTAAGTTACATGCCGATGGTGCAGCTATGGAAGTTGTTAAGAACAACGTTCTTAATCGTGCACTTAAAGCAGCAAATATCGCAGCTGATGAATGCAAAGGACCTAACGCTGTAATTTTATGTAACGATGATGAAGTTTGTGCTTTTAAAGCCGTTGCAGAAATTGCAAAGAAAAGGAACTTTGTAAAGTTTAAATTTGGTTTATTAGAAAACCAAATAATTAAACCAGACCAACTTGCTTCAATCGCATCAATCCCAGGAAGAAAGGGCTTATACTCTATGTTGCTTTCTTGCTTAACATGCAGTTTAAGAAACTTCCTATATGGATTAAAAGCCGTTGGTGATACTAAGAAATAATTGAAAGGAATATTTAATATGGCAAAATTAACAAATCAACAAGTAATTGACTCTTTAAAAGAAATGAGTCTAATGGAAATTAACGATTTAGTAAAAGCAATTGAAAAGGAATTTGGTGTTTCTGCTGCTGCTCCAGTAGCTGCTGCAGCTGCTCCTGCAGCTAACGCTGAACCATCTTTAGTTACTGTAACATTAACTAAGGCTGGTGCTAGTAAAGTTGCTGTTATTAAAATCTACCGTGAAATCACTGGTCTTGGTTTAATGGAAGCTAAGAATGCAGTTGATAAAGCTCCATGTGTTGTAAAAGAAGGTATTAAACCTGAAGAAGCAAAAGAAATTGCTAAGAAGTTTACAGACGCTGGTGCAACTGTAGAAGTTAAGTAGTTAGAAATAACAAAAGAAAAATCCCTTTTCAGGGATTTTTTTATTAAGCTAAGGCGTGTTTTATTCTTGAACCAAGGATTCCACCAACTAGATAACCAACCATGGTTGCTATTGGGCTGACAAGAATTAGTGTGTCTAGTAATTGGCCTTCAACTAAAACTCCTGTTTGACTCAAAATGTTAATAATTACTGAAAACAAAACAAGGGCAAGGGCAATTAGTAGAAATAATCTAACAGCAAGTGGGCTTTTAATTCCTCTTAGGTTTCCTGCAGCTATAAACATAATAATGTTTAGTATGATTCAAATAGCAGAAACTGCAGCAGATATGATTAGTAATCATTGAACAGCCGGTTTAAAGCTATCTGCTAATTCTGGGCGTCAATAAGTTGCGATTGCATGAAGCACTAATATTACAATTGGAATGCAAATAATAATAAAACTTGCTCATGTAAATCACTTACTTATTGAATAATAAGTTTTATCTTTAGCGTTTTGATTTGACATAAATTTCCTCTTTTCTATTTAATTATATCTATGTGTTTAATAATATAATTTATTTAATATAGCGGAGTTTTAATGGTTGATAAAAAGTATGTCAGCGAGTTAGCTCAAAAATTATTTTTTGAATTAAATGACGAACAACTTGATTTAGTTCAAAAAGAAATTGTTGATCTTGAAAATCAGCTTGATTTATATAGAAAGGAAATTGATTCTAAATCAATTCCTGCTAATTTTCCGCGTGTTAAAAACTGTGCTACATTAAGGAAAGATGTTGTTGAACTAACTGAAGGCGATTATTTATCTAACGCCAAAGTTGTTAACAAATATGTTGTTGGTAAATAGAAATGAAATCTGTTATTCTTGATTTACACAACAAATTGGTTTCGGGTAGTGTAAAACCTGAAGATTTAGTAAATAATGCTAAAGCATTGTATGAAAAAAACAAAAAGCTTAATAGCATTATTACACCCATTTTTAGTTCAAATAACAAATTTGATAAGAATGAAATTCTTTCTTGTATACCTTATTCTTTAAAAGATAATGTTTCAACTAAAGGAATATTAACTACTGGTGGCTCTAAATTTTTATCAAAATATGTGCCGCCATATTCCGCAACTGTTTATAATCTTTTAAAGCAATCTGGTGCCACTTTATTATCTAAAGATAATATGGATGAATTTGGTTTGGGTGGAACCGGGTTGCATTCAGCTTATGGAATAGTTAAAAATCCACATGATGAAAGTAAAATTGCTGGTGGATCATCTTCAGGAAGTGCTGTTAATGTTGCAACAGGTATTTCTGCTTTTGCTATAGGAACAGATACTGGAGATTCAGTTAGAAGACCAGCATCTTTATGTGGGGTTGTTGGTTACAAACCAACATATGGTGCAATTAGTAGATATGGAGTATTGCCATATTCACCTAGTTTAGACCATGTTGGTATATTAACTAAATATGTTGCTGATGCAACTATTGTTGCAAATAGGATCTTTAAATTTGATTCTAAAGATATGACTTCAACAAATTTGATTAATAATGTTAAGTTAGAAAATTTAAAAACACAAAATGGCATAAATTTTGTTGTTATTAAAGATTTACTATCTTTATTAGATAAAAAGCATGCCGATAAATTTAATGAGCTAATTGCAAAGTTAGAAGCAAATGGACACAAAATTAAATATGTTGATGCAAACATCCAACAATTAAAAGCTTTGTCTTTTGTTTATAAAACTATAAGTTTTATAGAAGCATATAGCTGCTATTCAAACTTAACTGGTTTTGTTTTTGGCAATGATATTTCTGAAATTAAAGACTCATATGAACAAACTATTTTGAAAAATAGAACAAGCGGTTTAGGTAATGAAATTAAAAGAAGATTTATTATTGGGGCTTATCTTTCAGATAAGAAACATTTTGAAGAACTATCTTTAGGCGCTAGACAACTTAGAAAACAATTCCAAGATAAAGAACTTGAGATTTTGAAACAAGGTGATTGCATTTTAATGCCATCAGTTTGTGGTGCTGCTCCAAGTATAAGTCAACCTAATAGTGATAACTATTATGATGACTGATTAATGATGTCTAATATGTCCGGAACCCCAAGCATAACTGTTCCTTTTGCAAAGGTTGATGGTATGCCTTGAGGATTAACTGTTGTTTGTGATGTATATAAAGATATGAAGCTATTAAACATAGCTTATACATTGGAAAACATAATTGGAGGCAACAATGAATAATTTTAAAACCACTGTTGGTATTGAAGTTCATACAGTTGTTAACTCCAAATCTAAAATGTTTTCAGCTGTTGCTAGCAAACATAATGATGAAACTAATGCAAATATCAATGAAATTGATATTGGTTTGCCTGGAACAATGCCTAGTGTTAATGAGTTTGTTGTGCAAAAAGCTATTTGTTTGGCTAATGCACTTCATATGAAAATTAGCAAGCAATTGACCTTCGATAGAAAAAATTATTTCTATCGTGATTTGCCAAAAGGTTTCCAAATTACTCAGCAATTTAATCCTATTGGATTAAATGGTTATGTAGAAATTACATTAAATGATGGTTCTAAAAAGAAAATCAGAGTTGAACGTATCCATATGGAAGAAGACACTGCAAAGCAGATTATCCAAAATGATAAAGTTTTATTAGACTATAACCGTGCTGGAATGCCATTAATTGAAATTGTATCTCATCCTGATATTGATTCGTCAGAAGAAGCAATGGCTTATTTAACTGAACTTAAAAGAATTTTAAACTTTGCCGAAATTTCTGATGCTAAGATGGAAGACGGAAGTTTAAGAGCCGATGTAAACATCTCAGTTGCTCCTTATGGATCTAAAAAATATGGTACAAGAGTTGAAATTAAAAATATCAACTCTATATCTGGAGTGGGTAAAGCTATTGAATATGAACAAGAAAGACAAGCGGGTCAATACTTACTAGGTAAGAATGTTTTGCAAGAAACAAGAAGATATGATGATGTCAAAGAACAAACTTTGTTTATGAGAGAAAAAACTGTTGGTGTTGACTATCACTTTATTCCCGAACCAAACATTTTATGTTTGGAACTTGATGATAGCTTTGTTGAAGACGCTAAAAAACAAGTTAAATATAGTGTCGATGAAATCAAACAAAAATTATTTGATTTGAAATTAGATTCAAAACTTGTTTATCAATTATTGGATGATTATCCTTTATATAAAACTTTTAATAAAGTTTTAGAAGCAACAAATGATGTTAATGCTGCTGTTACTTGAATCTTGGTCGAACTTGTTGGTTTATTGAAAAAAGATAACAAAACAATTGAATCAATTTCTTCAAAAAAGATTGATTACATAATTGATATGATTAAGATTCTTAAACAAGGTAGCATAAATGCTAAACAATCTAAATCAATTATTGTTGAGATTTATAAATCTGATCTTTCTCCTAAAGAAATTATTGAAAAATTTGGATTTAAACAAATTACAGATGAAAAAGAAATTGCAACAATACTAAATTCAATTATTGAAAAGAACAAAGATATGATTTTAAAAAATAAGGACCGACTCGAAAGAGTCGAAAAAATGATTATTGGTCAGCTAATGAAAGAAACAAAGGGCCAAGCTAATCCAATAATCTCTAATAAAGTGCTAAAAGATTTGCTAAAAAAGTAATTGTTTGAGGAAAATAAAAAAGAAACACAAGTGTTTCTTTTTTTTGCATTTAAACTATATTGTTTTGTACTTACACTGTTCTGTCAATGCTACTAACATTTTCCATGTTGTAAGCCATTGTTAATAAAACGTCTGCACATGTAATATCACCAAGAGTCATAATACCTGTGTTGTATGAAGCAGTACCTTTAGTTCAAACAATATTTGAAGATTTAATAAGGCTTCCAGTTATTGCATCGCTAACAGTATAGTTGAAGTCAATAGCAAAATCGCTATTAGCGGAACTATCAACCGCTTTGTTAACATCAGCAGTCATAGCACTGTCCCTTTTTTCACTCATAGGACTATAACCTTCATAAACCTTGTAAGGAGAAGAGGTCAAAGTGTTGTTTACAAATGAGTTAACAAAAGACATTGAAGCTACATTTTCATTAGATGGAGAAAGTGAGTAAGAAGTCAATGATAACTCAAAACCACTCATTAGCAATGAGTATTGTACATGCACTGAAGTTGTAGCATTTGCTACACTATAAACAATTTTTTGATCATTAACAATTCTAAAGTTGAAACCAGCAGTCGAAAGTGATTGTTCTTGGTTTGCACTTTTGTAGTAACTGTTTAAAACTTCAACAGAGAAAGTTCCGTTCATTGATTGAATAGATGTCAATGCTTGCATTTCACTAAGCAATTTAGTGTATCCTACAGCAAAACCATCACAAACATATTTTGGTTCAGCAGCAACTGTTTTTACATAACAGTCATTGTATGCAGCCAAGTCTGCCCCAGCTTCTCTTGCTATTGGAGAAGTAATTTGAGTTGCATAACCATCTACATACCAGCCAGCATCATTTGAACTAGTTCTATGAGCATCATAGGTGTATGTAATTTTTGCTTCTGGTTTTTGACCACATGAAACAGCTAAAGGTGTTACAATTGCTGCAGCACCAGCAATAGCTGTTATAGGTAACATATATTTTAATTTCATTTTTATAAGAGCTCTTTCTGTCCAAAACATGAAATCCTGGACTTTATAATTATATATCAATAACATATTGATATATTTACAATAACCTATTTTTTCAATAATGGTTTTAAGAATTTTGCTGTGTAAGAGATATCTTCATCTTTAATAATTTGTTCAGGAGTTCCGGTTGTAATTATTCTTCCACCACGATTACCACCATCTGGTCCTAAATCAATAATGTAATCCGCACACTTGATAATATCAAGGTTGTGTTCAATAATGATAACAGTCGAACCATTATCAACTATTCTATTTAAAACTTCAATTAGCTTTGCTATATCGTGTTGATGCAATCCTGTTGAAGGTTCATCAAGAACAATAATTGTTCTTGCACTAGCTTTTCTTTGCAAGAATTTAGCTAACTTGATTCTTTGTGCTTCACCACCAGATAGATCTATAGATGGTTCGCCAAGTTTTAAATAACCTAGACCTACATCTTTTAATAGTTCAAGCTTACGCTTAATGCTTGGAATATTAATAAAGAATTCATAAGCTTCGTCAACAGACATTTCAAGTACATCATAGATGGATTTATTCTTATAAAGAATAGAAAGTGTTTCTTGGTTATATCTTTTGCCACCACATTCATCACATTTAACATAAACATCTGGTAAGAAATGCATTTCTATTCTGATGTAGCCATCACCATTACATTTTTCACATCTTCCAGATTCAACATTGAAACTAAATCTTCCTTTATCATACCCACGAGCTTTAGCTTCGGGTGTAGATGCAAACACACCTCTAATATCATCAAACAAACCTGTATATGTAGCAGGGTTAGATCTAGGTGTACGACCAATTGGTTCTTGGTCGACAACTATTAAGTTGTCTATATCTTGAATTCCTGTTAAGTCTCCCACTTTAGGAGCTAATTCAAATGGGTTGAATAATATTTTTCTAATATTAGGTACTAGTGTTTCAGAAATTAAAGAAGACTTTCCTGAACCACTTACACCTGTAATACAAATAAACTTTCCTAAAGGAAATGTAACGTTAATGTTCTTTAGATTGTTAGTCTTAACACCCTTCAAAACAATCTTCTTGCCATTTCCACCTCTTCTTTTTTTAGGAACCGGAATGGTCCATTCACCAGAAAGGTATTTGCCCGTAATTGATTGTTTTGCTTTGATTAGATCGTCGACAGACCCTTGGGCTATGACTTTACCCCCGCCGTTGCCTGCAAGCGGTCCTATGTCGATTAAATGGTCTGCAGCAAACATTGTGTCTGTATCGTGTTCAACAACAATCAATGAGTTACCAAGATCTCTCATGGCTTTCATAGTCTTGATAAGTTTTTGGTTATCTTTTTGGTGTAAACCAATAGATGGTTCGTCTAGCACATATAATACGCCTGTAAGGCTACTGCCTATTTGTGCAGCTAATCTAATTCTTTGGTTTTCACCACCAGACAAAGTTCCAGCAGGTCTAGATAATGTTAGATAATCTAGACCAACATTAATTAGAAATTCCAAACGATTAATGATTTCTTTTAGAACTTGCTTTCCAATAATTCTTTCAGTTTCATTAAGTTCAAGTCCTAAGAATCAATCGTGCATTTGTGACACAGACATGTCACAAACATCCATGATACTTTTGCCATTTATCTTAACAGATAGTGCTTTCTTATTTAACCTATGACCATGGCATTCATCACATGGTTTTTCTACCATGTAGAAACCATAAAATTCTCTAGACATTTCTGAATTAGTTTCAAGGTGTCTACGTTTGATCATAGCAAGTACACCTTCAATGTAATCATTGTAGGTATAAGTTTTTCTACTTTCAGATTTAGCTACAACTTCAATAGGTTCATCTGAACCTCACATCATCAAATCTATTTCTCTTCTTGAAAGTTTCTTAATTGGTTTATCTCTATCAATATGATAGTGATCTAATAAAGCTGAGAATTTTTGTCATTCAAGGTTTTTCGTATCCATGGTATTTTTAAACCATCTAATACCACCTTGGTTGATGGAAAGATTCCTATCAGGAATCATTCTATCTTCATCTGGTTCATAGGTAAAACCTAAACCCTTACATTTTTCACAATATCCAGTAGGTGAGTTGAAAGAAAATAATCTTGGTTCCATTTCCGGAATAGAAAAACCACAAACAGGACAAGAGTGATTCTTTGAATAAAGAATGTCTTTCTTGCTATCTGTAACTACAACTTTAGATTCTGAGTGTTTTAAACAAGTTTCAACCGCTTCAGTTAAACGATCATGTGTTAAATTGTCTTCATTTAAGACAATACGATCTACAATGATGTCAATATAGTGGAACTTGTTCTTATCAAGATTGATTTCATCATCCAAGCTATAGACAGCGCCATCAACTCTGACTCTTAAAAATCCATCTAGTTTTAATTTATTAAACTCTTTAGTGAAAGTTCCTTTTTGCTTATAAGCAATAGGGGCTAATATCTGAATTCTAGATTCAATAGGAAAATCTAAGTAGATTTTATCTACTATTTGTTTAGTAGTTAATGTCTTAATTGGGCCGTGTCCATTAGGACAATAAGGAATACCAATTCTTGCTCACAGCAATCTTAAATAATCGTAGATTTCTGTAACAGTACCTACGGTAGATCTAGGATTGTTGCTGGTAGTTTTTTGGTCAATAGAAATAGCTGGCAACAATCCTTCAATAGAATCTACGTCAGGTTTGTCGTTGTTTCCTAGAAATTGTCTAGCATAGCTTGACAATGATTCTAGATATCTTCTTTGGCCTTCGGCATAAATGGTATTAAAAGCTAGTGAAGACTTACCAGATCCAGACAAACCAGTCATAACAACTAGCTTGTTTTTAGGAACAACAACACTAATATTTTTTAGGTTGTTTTGTCTGGCTCCTTGCACGTAAATATTATTATGTAAGTCTTGTTTTGCCATATTTATATTATTAAATAATATAGTAATTATAGTACTTATATTTATAGCAATATTCACTATAATTTAATCTATGAAACATAATAAGACCGGAACTAAAGTTGTCTTAGGATTATCGGGCGGAGTGGATTCTGCTGTTAGTTGTTATTTATTATTAAAAGCAGGTTTTCATGTTATCCCTGTTTTCATGCAAAATTGAGATACTGTCATTAATAATGACATTAAAGGTCATAGTAAAAAACTACCCGATGGTTGCGAAAGTAATGTTGACTATCTTGCAGCAAAAAAAGTAGCTGACTTCTTCCATCTTAAATTACACAAAGTGGAATTTATTAAGGAATATTGAAATGATGTTTTTAAATGTTTTATTTCACAATACAAGAAATCTTTAACACCTAATCCAGATGTTTTATGCAATAAATACATTAAATTTGAAGCATTTAGAAAATATGCTTTAAATAAATTTAAATGTGACTATATTGCTACTGGTCACTATGCAGATATTAAGAAGACAAAATCTGGTTTGTATCTGTTGGTTCCAGCAGATAAAACAAAAGATCAAACTTATTTTTTATCTAGTTTAAACCAAAAACAATTGGACAAAGTTATCTTCCCTTTAGCTAAACTAACAAAGTTAGAAGTTAGAAAAATAGCTAAGAAAATTAAATTACCTAATTGAGATAGAAAAGACTCTATGGGAATATGTTTTATTGGAAAAAGACAGTTTCAAGATTTTCTTGAAAACTACGTTCCTAACCAACCTGGAAATGTCATAGATATTAAAACTAAAAAAGTTGTTGGTCAACACATTGGGACAATGTATTACACATTAGGACAAAATAAAGACTTGCATCTTTCTGGAGCTTCATGTAAATACTTTGTTTGTGATAAAGATGTTAGGAAGAAAGTCTTGTATGTTTGCTCTGCAAAAGATAAAGAAAAATACTTGTCAAGCACTAAATGTGAACTAAATGGATTTAATTTCATTAACCCTAATTCTAGAAAAGGTTTATCTAACTTAAAAGTTAGATTTAGACATCTACAAAAGCTTATTAGAGTTAAATCACTCAAACCTAGTGGCAATAAGTGATTAATCACTTATGATAAAACATTATCAGTTACACCTGGACAATATGCGGTTGTATACAAAAACAAAATTTGTTTAGGCTGTGGTGAGATTGGTAAGATAATTAAATAGATATGGGAATTAAATGGTCAACTAATAAAATTAGACAAACATGGTTAGACTTTTGAAAGTCTAAAGACCATTTTATTGTTCCATCTAAATCTCTTATTCCAGTAAATGACCCATCATTAATCTGAATTAACTCTGGGGTAGCTACATTAAAAAAATATTTTAGCGGTTTAGAAAACCCACCATCCAAAAGATTGGCTAATAGCCAAAAGGCTATTAGAACTAATGATATTGAAAATGTTGGTTTAACATCTAGACACCACACTTTCTTTGAAATGTTAGGCAACTTCTCTATAGGAGACTATTTTAAAAAAGAAGCTATCCAATGAGGTTATGAACTATTAACTAAAGTGTTTGGGTTTGATAAAAACAAACTGTACATTACAGTTTATCAAGATGATAATGAAGCTTATGATGCGTGGGTTAAAACTGGAATAGATGCTTCGCATATTGCTAGATGTGGCAAAGATAGAAACTTCTGAGATGTTGGTTCAGGACCTTGTGGTCCTTGTTCCGAAATCTATTATGATCGTGGACCTAAATATGATCCTAAAAATATTGGAATCAAACTATTTGAACAAGATATTGAAAATGATAGATATGTAGAAATATGAAATATTGTATTTAGTCAATACAATAATGACGGCAAAAATAACTATGTTGAATTAAAACACAAGAATATTGATACTGGCTGTGGGCTAGAAAGATTAGCTTGTGTTTTACAAGAAACATATACAAACTTTGAAATTGATATTTACCAAAATATTATTAATGCAATTGCTGCTTTAACTAAGTTTGTTTACAAACCAGACAACTACTTTAATCCTTCTAAAGAACAAACTCAAATCAACTATGCTTATAGAATAATTGCTGACCATATCAAAGCATGTTGCTTTGCAATAGCTGATGGAGCAATACCAGGCAACACTGGTCGTGGATATATTATTAGAAAGCTTTTAAGAAGAGCGATAGTGTATGCCCACAAGCTAGGTATAGAAACATCTTTTGTACAAAAAGTGGTAGAAGCTATTATTGCTTCTATGAATGATTTTTATCCATATCTTAATGATGAAAAAACAAACATCATTAACATACTGTTAAAAGAAGAACAACAATTTAACAAAACTTTAACTAAAGGTTTAAATTTGTTTGAACATGCTATTAAAAGTAATAGCATTCCTGGTGATGTAGCTTTCAAATTACTAGATACTTATGGTTTTCCTATTGAGTTAACAATAGAACTTGCTAAAGATAAAAATGTTAAAGTTGATATGGTTGGCTTTAAAAAATGCCAAGAACAACATTCCAAAGTTTCTAAAACAAATACTCAAATCAAAGCTATGGCTATCCAAAATGCATCTTTGATGGACTTTAAAAAAGAATCAATATTTGATTATGATAGCAATGAATGTGATGCTACCATAATTGGTGTTTTTGACCAAGACTTTAATGAAATTAAACAAACAATAGAAGGCAAACATAATTGAATTGTGTTAGACAAAACAGTTATTTATGCTAACTGTGGTGGTGAAGTTTCAGATTGAGGATGAATAGAAGTTAATAGCAATAAACTAAAAGTTTATGATGCTATAAAAGGTCCTAATGGCCAACACTTCCATTCTGTTATTGGTGAAAAGAACCTAAACTTAAGTTTAGGACAAAAGGTTCATGTTAGTTTAGATTTAAAAGCTAAAGCTATTATTGAAGCAACACATACATCTGAACATTTAATTCAAGCCGCATTACAACAATCTATCTCTAAAGAGATAAAACAAATGGGTGCTTTAAAAACTCATCATAAACTAACATTTGATTTCCAATATCCAAGAAAACTAACCCTTCAAGAACTAGATAAAGCTGAAGCTTTAATTAATGATTGAATCAAACAAGCTTTGCCTGTAACTATTCATCATAAAACTTTAGATGAAGCAAAAGCTATGGGTGCTCTTGCTTACTTCGAAGAAGTATATGCAAAAGTTAAAGGCAAACTTAGGGTTGTTCAAGTTGGAAATGTTTCTATAGAAATTTGTGGTGGAAGACATGTTAAAAATACTAAAGATATCCAACAATTCCGTTTCATTAAACTGGAATCTAAGGGTTCTGGTGCTTGAAGAGTTGAAGCAATAGTAACTAACGAAAATACTAATGCTACTATTAATGAACTTAATAGTGACTTACAATCTAAGCTTGACCAAATCAATAGAGAAATTAAAAACTCTGGTTTTGACAACCAAGAATTTATTAACAAATTAAATGGTGTTAAATTAGTAAACACATGGGAAGGTGTTAAAAATAACATAGCACTATTAGAAAATCTAAATTCTCAATTCTTTAAAGCTCTAGCTTTATTTAAGAAAGATGTGTCAAACAAGCTTGCTGATAAAATTGCTAACGAAACTAAAGTTGATACAAATCAAAAAATGTGTTTAATTGAATTAAACAATGTTGATCAAGATGCTTTTGCAATTTTACCGCCTAGGTTAACAAATAAATTTGTTCAAACTATGTTTGTTATTTTAAATTCTGCTGAAAAGCTTTCTTATATAGTTACTAAAAACCCTAAGTTTAAAGACATGAATGCTAGAGACATTATTAATGAAATTAATAAGGCTACATCTGGCAAGGGTGGCGGAAAAGACTTCTTTGCAAGAGGTTCTTGTGACAACACCGATGCAAATGTTCAAGCAATTAGAAATTTAATTAAAAATTAGTTTCTAGTTTTGTTACAAAACTTTTTCAAATTCCAAGTTCTTGTTGATTTCAACAGGGATTTGTAATTTAAATATTTTATTTAGTTCTCTTGCGACACCTTGTTCATGGTTGTTGTGCTTGGTTACATACTTGGCAGCCTTTTTAGCTTCTGCACATCCATTTTTCATAGCATAGCTATGACCAGCTATTTGTAACATTTCAACGTCATTTTGATTATCACCAAATGCATAGCATCTTTCAAGTGGAATATCATAATAAACTGATAAGTACTTTAATGCCATACCTTTTGTTGGAAACAAACTATTAATTTCTAAAACAGTACCAACGTGCTGTTCTGTTCATCCTCTAACAATTACAGATGGACAGATTCTTTGAATAGTGGTTTTTAGTTTTTCGGCATTATTCATGTCTTTTAAAGTAACAAGAATGGATCAAACACCATTTTTTAACTTGTTAAAATCATTAGAAATGAATTCAACATCGCCAGCAGTATAAATGTTGAACTTAGCTAAGTTGGCTCTGAAATCTTTAACTGTTACTTTTTCTCCTAAGCTTTTTAAAAAGTATGTACATTCTGGTGCTTCAAAAATAACATTGTCTGTCATTTCGTGAACTTCCTTGTTGTGAAAGATTTTATAAATAACTTCAGTATTTATATAGAAGTTTAATAAAGGAAACACACCATCAGATGGATTATGTATCATTGCTCCATTGTAATTAACAAGTGGTGTTTTAAGTCTTAACTGTCTATAAAAGTTTAAACTAGACCTTTTAGGTCTACCTGTAAAAATACAAACAACATGTCCTTGTTTGGTTAGTTGTTGGATAACATCTCTAGAATATGAACGAATATAGCTTTGGTCATTTAGTAATGTACCATCAAGATCTATACAAATTAAACAACGTTTGTCAAAATCAACTTTGGCAAACCTACGGTTTAATTTTTTAGATCCTTTCTTTGGCATTATTTCATTCCAATAGCTTTATAAACTGCTTCTGTCTTTGCTTCAACTAACTTACTGCATTCTTTAGCATTAGCTTTTAAAATTGGTAACAATTTTGAATCATAAATCTTAACAGCTTCATGATATTTTTCTTGCAACTTACTTAATTCATCGCAAACAATCTTAATTAAATCTGTTTTAAATACACCATAATTTTCTGCATCTTTATAAGATTCTTCAATGTCTTTGAAAGTCATACCAGTTAAAGCTGCATAAATTTCAATTAAATTAGAAATTCCTGGTTGTTTTTCTTTATCATATTTAACTTTGTTAAAACCGTCTGTTTTAGCTGATTTAATTTTATCAGCAATGATTTCAGGAGGGTCCATAATAAAGATGGTTCCTTTAATGTTCTTGTTAGATTTAGACATTTTAACTGATGGGTCAACTAAGTCCATAACTCTTGCGCCTGTTTTTAAAATATATGGTTCAGGAACTGTAAACAATGGTTTACCATGATTTCTAGAAGCATATTTTTTGTTCATTCTTTCGGCAATGTTTCTAGCTAGTTCCATATGTTGTTTTTGATCAGCACCAACAATTACAGCATCAGCATCATAAAGCAAAATATCAGCTGTCATTAATATTGGATAGAACAATAATCCCGTAGGGATAAATTCTGTTCCATTATCAGATGTTTTCTTGGCTTTATCTTTAAATTGAGTCATTCTATTTAATTCCCCAAGTGTTGTATGACACATTAGAATGTGTGCTAGTTCTGTATGTGTTTTTACATCTGATTGATAAAAGATTTTAGTTTTACTAAAATCTAACCCACAGGCATAATACATGCAAATAATATCTTTTTTATTTTGCATAAGTTTGTCTGGGTCAAATACATTTGTAATGGCATGTAAGTCAGCAACAAAAACATACATATCAAACATATCTGCCGTTTGAACATATGGTTTAATTGCTCCTAAATAATTACCTAAGGTAATTTTATTTGAGGGTTGAATACCACTCAACATTATGGGTTTGCGATTTGTATTTTTCATATATTTTAAATTATAATTTTATATATAGATTATGGGAAAGAAACTTACTAAATTCTTGAATGCTCTTACTTTTGGTCATTTAAACAGAAAGGCTAAAAAGCAAGCTGCACAACTTGCAGCTAATAAGAGTACAGAATTAAAACTTAATTCTATGGAATTACCTAATGTTGAACAATTGCTTCAAGCATTGGGTGGAAAACCTAATATTATTTCTGTCTCATCAACTATTTCTACGATTACTTTTAATTTAGAAGATGTGTCAAAGATTGACACTTCAACTCTAAAAGAAATTTGCGCTAAAGGTGTTGTTAAGTCATTAAATAGTGTAACGCTTCTTATTGGTGATTGTGCAACAGCCTTAAAAGAAAAGATGTTACAAAGTAACTAATTTTAAATTAAATCTTCAATAAACTCAACTGTATATTTATTAAATCTTCTATCTTTTTTAAGTGCTTGTGTAATTTCATACTTCTGTGCTAAATATTTCTTTTTAGTAAAGAAATCGGGAACAAAAACAATTTTAATTGTTTTATCTTGAACTACAACCTTACACGAAATGATATCAGATATTAATTTAATTTTTTGTTCAATAATTTTAGCTGTTTGGTCTGTATCTTCATTAGGGAAGTGTCTAGCACCAGTTCTTGCTGCTGATCATGCATCAGCACATCTAACAAGCAAAATATAGTCTTCGTTGCAATTTGTTCTATGATGTTTTAAAATGCCATCTAGAACTTCTTGTGGAAGATGACATTCTTTAGCAATTTTAATACCAGAAGATATGTGATCATATCTTTTTTCATAATCAATAGATTTTCCAATGTCATGGAAGAAACCTATTTGTTTTGCAATGTCAGGATTTAGATTAAATTTTCTAGCAAGTGATTCGCAAATCAATGCTGTTTCATAACAATGTTCTAGAGCATTTTGGTTAAATGACCATCTGTATTTTAATCTACCGACATATTCATAAATCTTGTCATTGGACACATTAATATTTAGTCTATCTAAATATTCCTTACCAGTTAAATAGCATTCT
The DNA here is from genome assembly GCA_045641165.1 of Mycoplasmoidaceae bacterium. Classification (GTDB taxonomy): domain Bacteria; phylum Bacillota_I; class Bacilli_A; order Mycoplasmatales; family Mycoplasmoidaceae; genus Hennigella. Next base: position 11,150 of record JAZUGL010000002.1, on the reverse strand, counting down.
CTTTCTAATGCTTTCTTTTCTTTTTCATAAACAACATTAATTGCTTTCATATCAAATGCTTCAGACTTGATTAAGTGCTTAACAGTGTTAATGGCTAATGTCCTGTCTACTGGATTAGGACAAGAAAATTCCACATATGGAGATTTTCAATCTACATTGATATTACAATTTGTAATATCGCTTAATCTTTTAATTGTTTGTCCTTTTTTACCAACAAGGAATGGTTTAACTTCATCGCTTACTGGCAAATGGAAAATTGATGATTCATTAATTACTTTTAGATGCAATGGTTGCATTGTTTCTAAAATTGTTTGTTTTAACAAATCATTCTTTTGTTTTTCAATATCATGATCTATTTTTAAGAGTTGGTCTTCTCTGTATTCATTTAATTCTTGCTTCAAAATATCTTGCAAGTCTTTTTTAGCTTCGGCTGTATCAATTCCATTGATAGAAGCTAATTTATTTTTATATTCATTTCTTAATTTTCTAAATTTATTTATTTCGCTTTCTAATGCTTGTTTATCATTAGTTTCTAAACCATATGTTTTGTTAGTGTTTTTTCTTTTGATTCTAAAAACAATAACTAAAACAAATAAGATTACAACAATAACTAGTAAAGTAATTACTACAGGTAAAACCCAAGGTTTTACTTCATTAGAAAACATGTTAACAATTTTCATATTAACTCCTTTTCTAACCATTAAATCTTTTATATTATACAAATAATATGAAATAATATAATATGTAAATACGGTGAAAACCATGACTCGAATGGAAAAATATAAGGAGTATAGAGAAGAAATTGCCCAAAGCGCTATGCTTGGTCAATCTGTTTTTGATAGTGATAAAACCATTGAGAAATATAGACAAGAAATTAATGAAATTAATCCTGCTATTTTAAATAGTTCTAAATCACCAAGTTTATCTTTTACAAAAAGTATCACAGAAGTTTCTTTAAAACAAAAAGAGATTCCTTTAGATGTTGCAAAAGCTTTTAAAAATTTAAATAAAGCTAAAAGTACATACAATAAAGAAAACATTTCTTTAATGCTTTTTAATTTGAAAAATAACACTATTCTAGACCAAAATAGCAATATCAAAGAAGAATGACTATTGCAAAATGCCGATTATGCTTCTTTAGTTGACTACAAAAAGAAATTAAATATAAACCCAACAGCCTTAGAAAAAGACTTGCAAGAGAAATATGCTGCTTTTATTTCGACTAATGATTTAAGTGCTTTTGATAAATTTAATAAGATTTCTGAAGGTGAAGAAAAACATGCTTCAAGTTTTGCTTTTGCTATTTCAATAGCTATTGCTATTGTCTTCTTTGCAATTACTTTGGTATTATTAATATTAAAGCTGGTGTATTACTAATATGAAAAAATTATTACAAATAGCAATTGATGGTCCAGCTAGTTCTGGTAAATCTACTATAGCTAAAGCTGTAGCTAAGAAACTTCATATTACCTATATTTCCACAGGTAGAATTTTTAGAAGCTATGCTTATGCTTTAAAAAACTGTGATTACAAAAATGTTCAATTAATTAGAAAACAAATTAAAAAGGTTAATTTTAAGTTAGATGAAAAGAACTTTTATGTAAATGGTAGAAATGTTACTAAAGAAATCATTAAAGATAAATGATCATTGCCAGCAAGTATTATTTCTGCTTATGACTTTGTTAGAGAACAATATAGAAAAGATATTAATAAAGTTATTAAAACTTTATCTGTTATTTTAGATGGAAGAGATATAGGGACTGTTATTCTTCCTAAAGCTAAATACAAATTCTATTTAGATGCTAATGTACTTGAAAGATGTAAAAGAAGAGCAAAAGATAATGGTATAAAGCCAAACACTAAAGCTTTTAAGTATCTTTTAAAAGAAATTGAACTAAGAGATTATCAAGACAAAAACAGAAAAGTTTCGCCTTTGATAAAAGCAAAGGATGCAATTTATATAGACTCAACTAATATGTCTATTAATCAAGTTGTTAACTTTATAGTTACATATGTTAGGGGTTAACAATGAAAAAAGTAGCATTAGTTGGTAAACCTAATGTAGGTAAATCATCTCTTTTCAATCGTATTATTGGCCACAAAAAGGCTATTGTGGATGACAAACCAGGTATTACTAGAGATAGAAACTATGAAATTGCTAATTGAATTGGCAAAGACTTTTTAATTGTTGATACTGGTGGTATCATTAATGATAATAATGCCCCATTTCAGGAAGTAATTAATAAACAAGTTAATTATGCTATTGATGATGCTGACATCATTTTATTTATGGTTAGCCAAAAAGAAGGCATTAATCAACATGATCAATACATAGCAAAATTATTAAAAACAAAGGCTAAACACAAAAAAATTATTCTTGTGGTGAACAAAACCGAAAACTATAACCATGCTAATGATAAAGTTTTCTACAATTTAAAGTTTGGTTCATTCTTTTCTATCTCTTGTACTCATGGTATTGGTATAGGTGATTTACTTGATGAAGTTGTTAAACAACTTGATAAGACACCAGAAAGAAAAAATGCAAAAAGTTTTAGCTTTTGTATTATTGGTAGACCTAATGTTGGAAAATCTAGTTTAGTTAACACATTAATTGGCCAAGAAAGAGTCATTGTTTCTGATAAAGCTAATACAACAAGAGATAGTATTGATGTTACTTTCAAATATCATGGTAAAAACTATACCATCATTGATACTGCTGGAATAAGAAGAAAAGGGAAAATGTCTGAAAACATAGACAAATATTCTTATTTAAGAACAGAGCAAGCTATCTCTAGAAGTAATTTAATTATTGTTATGCTTGATGGTTCACAAGAATTTAATGAACAAGACAAAATAATTGGTGGTTTAGCTTATAAAGTTAATATTCCAACAATTATTGTTGTTAATAAATGAGATTTAATTAAAAACAAATCTAATGAAACTCAAAATAAGATTATTAGATTAATTAGAGTTGATTTTGAATATTTAAGTTGAGCTCCAATTATTTTCATTTCTGCTAAAGAAAACAAGAAAGTACAAAACATTTTTAAAACAATAGAAGATATTCAAAATCAATTAAAAGCAAAAATATCTACTTCGGCTTTAAATGAAGTTGTATCTAGAGCACAAATATTAAATCCTCCTCCTAAATTTAAAGGAAATAGACTAACAATTCATTATGGAACACAAGTAGAAGGAAATGTTCCTACATTTGTTTTATTTACTAATGATCCTAAATATTTGCATTTTACATATGCAAGATATATAGAAAACCAAATAAGACAAGCCTTTGGTATAGATAGCGTTCCTATTACTGTTTACTATAAAGATAAAAACGCAAGAACAAGAAAAAAATAGTAGTTTAAATATATACAAAGTATATATTTAGAAAAATATTTTTGACATTTTCAGATTTTAATGACTAGTTCTAATTGATGGGCTATTACATTAAGAAATTACCTGAACATGATATTAACAAATATCGCTATAGTTATTTAGATCATCTTGAAACAATTATTGATCTAAGAGATAACTATTGAGATTTTGATATGCAGTTGTATATCATTAATGATGCATCTGTACCATTAAATTCATATACGATGGATATGCAAATGCCATATCAAGAAATATCTGATATATGTTTTAATCTTGCCGCAGATCAAGAAGGCGTAAAAGAAAGAGTTGATGGAAACAATGATTATGCCAAGTTATTTGAATCTAAATTTTTAGTAGATGTAAGTAAAAATGAATATTTAAAGCAAGATTTATCTCATGCTAAATTAAATTGTGTTGTGAATTTACAAATTGATCCAGAAGTTATGGAAAAGGCCGGATTTGATCCTGGGCAAGAAGCGCTAGATGGTTTTGTTAATGAAACTGGAGAACAAAAAGTAATCTTTGATTTAGATTATTCTAATTATTACGAAGTAAACAAAGATGGTGAACTAAGTAATAATTATGGTTTTTCTTTAGCTAGACATTCATCAACCTGCTTTTCAAGAATTAGATTAATCAATGTTCAAAGCGATGATTATTCTGATAACAAAAAAGCTATTAATCATCTAACTTCTATTCAATGTGATGATAAATTCCAAGTTTTAGTTGGAAAGGTGAAATTTTATTATTGATTGGATTTGCAAGAAGGACAAACTTTAGAATTTGATTTAGATTTAGATAAACAAGAAACAAATCTTATTAATATTGATTTAAATCAAAAAACAATTTTTGATTATGAAAATAACAAGGTTTTAGCTGATCCGTGTGGAATAAATGGATTCTATATTCCTAAATATTCATGAGGATACTATGAATTAACTTTAAAAATCTTTCAAGATGGAAATATTCATACTTTTGTTATTAAAAATAATTTTGCTTTCAAAGAAAATATTAGTAAACCCTATATAGCTATGCAAAGCATAGTTATTAATGATTTAGCTGGTTTCAAGGAGGTTATCTGATAATGAAAATAAATTCAAAAGCAATGAGTGGAATTACTATTGGTTCAGCATTAATAATTGCTACATCAACCATTTTAACTAATGTCTTGATTAAAAATAATTCAACTGATCCAGTAAAACCGATTAATCCTTTAAATAGAGATAAAACTTACCATCATTATTCAATAATTGACAAAATGTCAACAAATGAAAAATTAAGTAAATTAATTAACTTCTATGAAAAGGATGGAAATGTTGTTTATTTTGTTGATGAAGATTTGTTTATAACAAACTTTAGAGAAATTGTTCGCGAAACATTAAAAGCAATTCCGGCTTTTAGTCACAATTATTTAAATTATGAAATCACTTGCAATTACAAAATAAAAGATACAAAATCTATTTATGTTGATTTAGTATGACAATTGCCAAATAATATAAACAAATATTTCGACCAATTTGTCTTAAAATTGGAAAGTTTTTAATTGCAAATACCCTAAAGGGTATATTTAAAAATGAAAGAAGTTATAAAATATCATTCATATAATCAAATTACTAAAGAGTTTGATGTTTATATTATGCAAACAGTAGAAAACAACTTTCAATTTAAACTTGTTAGAAAATCTGGTAATTTTGTAAAGAAGGAGACAAAACCTAGAGAATCTAAACCACCAAAATGGTTTACTACTTATATGGAGACTTTTAGAAAAGAATTTAAAGATGAAATTATGAGAGAATTTGATCAAAAGCTAAAAGACTCTTTTGATAAGTTTGCAAAAATTAATAATCTTAAAACTATCTAATGTTGTCTATTTCTCTAGCGATTAAATCAATATCGTTAGATTTGAATTGTTTTGTGTCAACCAATCAGTATCTAACTGTATAGATGACATTGTTATCTTTTTCAAAGATATTAATAATCTCGGCATTACTAATGTCAGGTATTTTTTTAATAGCATTAAGCTTTTCTTTTATGTTATTAATACCGTTTTTAGGTAAAACAATGTTAACATCTTTTGAAACCGTTTGGAAAGAACCAAAAGATTTAACTTTGAATTGTGATGGTTCGTAATGTTTTAGTAACGAATCGATATTAATAGTTAAACAATAAATATCTTTATTGCTTAAATCATAAGATTTAAGTTGGCTCTTTTTGATTTTGCCAACATAACCAATGACTTTATTTTTAAAGCTAATAGTTAAAGTTTCATTATTATAGAATTCATTAATGTCAACGCTATTAAATGATAAATTAACATTAAATAATCTACTGATCTCGTCCAAAATACCCTTAAAGAAATTTAAGTTTAGTGCTATTTTAGAATGAGTTATGTTGTCAACAACATATTCATTTAAACACAAGCAAGTTAAGTTTGTTGTTTTGATTGAGTTAGTAAATATATTTTGAATTTCAAAAATAGGCAGTAAAGTAATCTTTCTTGCGTCATTGTATTTGTAGACCTTTAACATTCCATCAATTAAATTAGTTCTAAAGTATTCGCGATTAGAATTGTTACATTGAATTTTAATTGGGTTTGTTAGTTTAAATAAATTAAATTTATTTAGATTGTTTTGATTTGTTAAGTTGTAAGTCTTAACTTCAGAGAAATAATTGTTAAGCAAGATATTTTTAAGTAAAGTTTTTAAATTATGTTCTGTATTTGGTTCAATTGGAATCAATTTATCTTCAATAGCAATAGGTTGTAACTTATTCAAATCAATTATTTTTAGAATGTCTTCAAAAACATCTTCTTGATTAGTTACATCCAGTCTTCATAATGGCGGATTAAATCTATTTTTAAGTAATCAATTGGTTTTGTAACCTAATTTTTGCAATGAATTAACTACAAAGGGTTTTGATAAATCTTCATTAATAAATCATTTAAGTTTTTTAAAACTTACACTAACACTATTTTTAGGTCAGTTAAAACTTAAATAAGATTGCACTGCTCTTGGTTTTCCTATCATTCCTTTTATTAATTTAATAGCTATAAAATTTAAGAATGTACTTAAAGGTCTACTTGCTCTTTTAGCAGCATCTGTATCAATATTTAAACGTAGAGCTGTATTTCTAATGTGAGCATAATTGAAATTACCAACTTCAATCTTTACATTTGTTGTTTTTTGAGTTAATTTTGTTTCTTCAGAACCAATAACGCAAGCCAATGATATTGGTTTGTTGTTATCATAGATAACAATATCATTAGATGTTAAATCATAGGTCTTATTGTTTAATGCAACAAATTTTAAACCCGGTGTAGCATTAGAACACTTTGCTTCACCAATTATTTTGTTTGCATCATACACATTAGTTGGACAATTTGTTAATAAAGTGATAAATGACAACTTATCCATTAAATAGTTGAACGGTTTAATCCCGTGATTCATTAAAACAGCTTTTGTTTTTCATTCGCTACGTTCTAATCATTTTGTCTTAAGACCATAATCTAAAAAGAAAAGAGACGCACACACCTTTTTATTAACAGCAATAGTAGTTTCTTTTTGTTCTTGGAAAGCATCAATAATTTTTTCAAAATCAAAATTAAAATCTAGTTCTAGTTTGTTTGCTATTTCATAGCAAAAAACTAAATAAGCATTTTCGTCGTTTCTGTTGGCTGGTACAGTAATGTCATATATTGTGTCTTCATAGTCGATAACATGTATTCAGTCCTGTGATCCAACTTTTCCCTGATTAAACATGATAATTTCATCTTGTTCAGCATCGGCAACAACATTCTTGTTGTTTGTCAACTCAGAATATGCACAAAGCATACCATCGCTTTCCATATTGTGTATTTGTCTTTTAGCAATAATGATGCCATTAGGTAATTTAGCTCCAGGCAGAGCTACAACAACATATTTACCAGTAATTAAGCCAGATGCACCACACACTATTTGTTTGGTAATGCCATCATCAACTTTAACCTTACATAAGCTTAAATGTGTTCCTTCAACTTTGTTGACTTCTAATAATTGACCAGTAACAACATTATCTAGTTTTGGATGTTTATAAATACTTTCAACTTCCATTCCTAAAGCATTAACTGATTGAGCAAATTGCTCATCACTAATCTCATAAAAACCAGGAATAAATCGAGTTATTAAACTTCTTGTAAATAACATTACTCTACTCCTTTCAATTGGCTTAGCAATCTGAAATCATTATTATAGATATCTCTGATATCTTTAATACCATATAGCAACATTGCAATTCTATCAACACCAATTCCAGCAGCTAATCCAGAATTAATCGTATAGATGTTTGCTGCTTTTAAAACATTTTGATGAAGCATACCTGCTCCTAGTATTTCAATTCAACCAGTGTTTTTACACATACTGCAACCTTTACCGCCACAGTTAAAACAAGAAATGTCTACTTCAAAACTTGGTTCTGTAAATGGGAAGTATGATAATCTATATCTTGTTTTTATTTGGTTACCAAATAAACACTTTAATAAACCATCAATAATGGATTTTAAATGGTTGATAGATAAGTTTTCTTTGACTCATACAATATCAACTTGACTAAATTGATGACTATGAGTTAAATCATCGTCATCGTTTCTATATACGTTACCATATGATAGAACTTTTATTTCTCTATCTTGGTTATGGATTTCTTCTGCAGTTGTAGCAGTACAATGTGTCCTTAGCATTCTAATGCTATCTATATAGAAAGTATCTTTAGGATCTCTGGCTGGGTGATTAACATCTATGTTTAATCTATCCATATTGTTTTCTATAGTTGTTACTTCATCGCCTTCAACTATTTTGAAGTTAAGTTGTTTGAAGTAAGCAATAATCTTGTCGGTAACAATTGATAAGATGGTTTTAGCACCTTTAGAAAGTTTATAAGTATCAATATGAATATCATAGTCAACTTTGTTGGCTATAGCTTCAACTTGGGCCTCTAATATATGTTTTCTAGCTTCAAATAAACTATTAATTTGGTTATTAAGAGAATTGATTTCTAAACCATATTCTCTTTTTTCTTCTGGTGGTAACAATTTAAGTGTTTGGTATAAAGGACTTAAGTTTTGTTTACAGAAAATATTCTTATTTTCTATAAGCTTTTGAATTGTATCTTGAGCTTCAATAAGTTGTTGAAATTGTTGGATTAGTTGTTCTTTGTTGTTTATCATAGTGAATTTGAAATAAAAAGAGCGCAATAAACTTGCTATTTGCTGTGACCAGTTACGGCGGTACCACGCAGCTTCACAAATTATTGTGCTCTTTTATCTATAAAATTTAATTATCAAATGAATAGTTGATACTAGTTAGTTTGTCTTCCACCGTCACAAACTCTCTATGTAACTAGTTGTTAATCAACAACGGTTTGACTAATATATTATAATAAATTATCTAAAAGAGGTAAAAATGAGAAAGTTTTTAAAATTACTATCTCCTATAGCAATCATACCAAGTATGATTGCACCTATAACCATGGCATCTTGTGGGGCAACAAAAATGTACAAATATGTAAAAAAATTAACTGATTATCTTCATTTAATGATTTATGACGATTATCGCGAAGATACTGACTATGAAACAATTAAAGAAGCAGAGCCTTTTGGTTGTTCTTCTGTTAGAAATGGTAATTTCTATGGAAGAAACTTTGATTATGTTTATAATGACACACCAGAATTTGTTGTTAGAGTTAAAGCCAATAAAGCAACAGGCAGACATGAATCCATTGCTATTTCAACACACTTTGGTTTAAGAGAAGATAAATTAAATGCTGGAGCATATGACAAAAGTTTGGAATTAATTCCAAACCTAACTATGGATGGAATTAATGATTGTGGTGTTATTTGTTCATCTAATGTAGTTTCTATGGAACCAAATATTGAAGGAGTTATTCCAGAAACTCATCCCGATAAACCTGAATTAAAAAGATTACATGCTCTTTTTATTCCTAGATATGTATTAGATCATGCAACTAGTGCTGAAGATGCAGTTGGAAGACTACAAAATGATGTAAATATCTTTGGTAATTTAAATGATCATGAGAATTTGCATATCATGATTGCTGATGCAAAAGAGACATATGTTGTTGAGTTTTATAGATCAACCTCAACTAATCATTTTGATGTAAATGTTAAAAAATGAACAGAACCAAAAACTAATGATGACACTAAACCAATAATGACTAATCATTACATTACAGATGATCTTACTTTTACAAATGATAAAAAATTTGGAAATGAACGATATAGCATCTTAAACAAACACTATGATGAAGGAACAAGCTTTGAAGGAATGTATTCATTAATGCAAAGAGTTACTTTTTCCCAAGCTTATATTCCAAGTTATGATGAAAAACATCATGACCCGGTGCCTATGAATAAGGGTTCAGATCCAGATGATGCTGAATGATATTCAGAAATGATAGATCAAACAATAATCAATAAGTACGATCTTAATTATCCACAAGATAACCAGCCCGACCCGGATCTAAAGAAGTCTATTTCAACTATGATTGCAACAAAGGAAGGTTATAAAGAAAAAATAAGGAAAAACCGAAACCCCGCTTATTGAATTACTACACATAATTCAACATATGATATTGAACATAAGATATTAAGAATTACTGTTCAAGAAGAATACGAAACTTACTTTGAATATACATTATAAAAAAACACGCAAAGCGTGTTTTTTGATTTATTTTTTTGCTCATGAAACCGCGTTTAATGCTGTGTCCGCTACAATTAAACCAAAAGAAAGATTTGTAAACACATATATTGGAATATAAATCTCAATTGGTTTTATCTCTCGTGTTAGAGGCATCATAATTTCATGTTTGTGCATAAAAAATGAAAAGGCACCAACTAATAATATGATTATTGAAATGATTTCAATAATTAGAGTCGCCTTTACTAAATTTGATTTTCTGTTATTTTTATATGTTGGATATGTTTGTACAAAACATTTAACAAGCAGAATTAATGCTGGTGCTAACATAAGCGCGAGGAAGCTGCCTGCATTATTTCAAAGAATTACAACTTCTCCAGGCTCGCCTGCAATACCAATTACATGTAGCATTGGCATATTAGAAAAATCAGCAAGTTGTCAAGCTACTAGTGCAAGTGAATAAGCTAAAATTGTTAGAAAAATTCATAACATTTTATTACTTTTTTTATTCTTTTTCATTTTTAACTCCTTATAGATTAATTATAAAAATAAAAACACGTTGACGCGTGTTTTTGATTTAATGGTGGTTCATCGCGGAATTGAACCACGGACACACAGATTTTCAGTCTGTTGCTCTACCGACTGAGCTAATGAACCTTTATGGCGGTCGATACGAGACTCAAACTCGTTTCATCCCCGTGACAGGGGGATATAATAATCCGTATACCAATCGACCTTAAATGGTTGCGGAGGGTGGATTTGAACCACCGGCCTCCAGGTTATGAGCCTGACGAGCTACCAAGCTGCTCTACTCCGCGATAAATGGCGGATGCTGAGGGATTCGAACCCCCGCGCGGCTTGCGCCGCCTCTCGGTTTTCAAGACCGAACCCTTCAACCACTTGGGTAAGCATCCGTTAAAACAGTGTTTTAATATCTTGGCTGTTTTTACTATGGTGGATCTTGTAGGACTCGAACCTACAACCTACCGATTATGAGTCGGGGGCTCTAACCATTGAGCTAAAGATCCAACATGGTAGCAGGGGTGAGACTTGAACTCACGACACCCCGGGTATGAGCCGAGTTCT
>JAZUGL010000001.1:0-10459 GCA_045641165.1 Mycoplasmoidaceae bacterium | reverse complement strand
AAATAGTCTAATAGTGTTATTAACCTTATTACACTTAATTACTCTTTTATTAAAATAAGCTAATACCTTATTTAGATTTAAGCCTAATCTTAAATCATTTAAAGCTTTAAGGTATAAGCTATTATTTTTAATCCTTAAGCTATCATCTAAGCTTATAACCTTAAAGTTTATTGCTTTTCAACAATCATGTTCAAAAGCATAACCTGTAGTAGTTTGATAGTGTTTAAATAAGATTGGCTTTTCTTTATCACTAATGATTGGTGGTAATTGACAAAAATCACCACTAACTATGATTTGGATAGGTTTAGACCTATACTTATTAGCTTTAGCTATAGTTTTAGCAATATAAAAGAAATAGTCTATTCTACACATACTTATTTCATCTATTACTATTACATCTATCTTACTATAGTAGGTTTTAGCTAACCACCAACTAGGTCTTTTATTTTTAGATATAACACTAGTTAACTGGCTTAGATTAAAACAAGTATGGATCGTACCAAAGATATCATCCTTTTTATCTTTAGTCATATTGTTTAAAGCATTAGCTGTTAAACAACACTTTAATACTTTCTTATTATTACAGTAGTTTCTTGTGTAGTAATCTATTAAAAAGGTCTTGCCTGTACCAGCAAGGCCATCTAAAAAGACATTAGCACCAGATTTTAATACTTCTAGTGCTTGTTTTTGGTCAGACGAAAGACTATCCATACTAGATTATTCTGTGTATCAGTAGTAGGTGTGGCCTGGGGTTGGGTCGTCTGTGTATGCGCCTCCAGTTCCCTTAAACATCTCAAATATTGCTGCAGAAGCAATGACATTAGGGCATTCAAAAAAAGCACGGGTTTTCTCACTTGGCGTATCGCTTATATGTAAAGCTTCACAATCTCTAAACATATTGCTATAACAAGCGATAGCAAGTGTAGTAGCCGGAAGTTGCGGAGCAAAACTTAAAGATTTACATTGATAAAACATTTCGTCATAGCATCGCTTAGCAAGATCCATTGCAGGAAGAACCTCTTGTACGCCAGTTAATAAGGTACAACCATAAAACATGCCTCCACAACAATAATCAGCAAGTTTAGTTGCTGAGATAGTTGGGGCTTCAGTTAAAGAAGTACAATCTTCAAACATTTCAAAGTAACAATACTTGTTGCACTCCTTTGCTATAAGTTCTGAAGTTGCAGTTAGTAAAGTACACTTATAAAACATTTCATAATAACAATAATCCGCAAGAGTATCGGCAGGTAGTTCTGGGGTTGCTTCTAAAGAACTACAACCCATAAACATAGCAATATAACAACCTATAGACAAGTTACTAGCAGGAAGTTCTGGAGCTGTTCTTAAATCTTTGCAATTTGCAAACATTTGCTGATAGCAAAAAGATGACAACCCATACGCCAGAGTCGAATATGCACACATGCTATCTATATTGCCAAACGCATCGATTTTACCATTGTTTATATCAAAATTAAAGTAAGCAGACAAAGTTGAAAGGGTTTTCGTTTTGTTTCTTACATATAATTTTTGGTCATCTTCAATAGTTATCGCCGTTCCATCCCAGTCAACTCAACTTGCCTCAACATCTGGTGTATATGATGTTTGGATATTAGTGTTAAGGACACCCTGTTTTATTGAATAGCTAATTGTTGGGTCTGGGTCACTACTTTTGCCAGCTTTTTTGAAGTACAAAGGTTCATTTTTTTTGACATTTAAATAACAAAAAGCCGACACTTTGGGTTCATCAACAGTTGTCACAGTTATCTTTGTTGTACCTGGACCGAAGGCTTCCACTAAGCCATCATTACTGATAGTGGCAATACTTGGCCTTTCTGATTCTCACACAACATCTCTCTTGGTTGTGGAACTAGGAGTAAATTCACATGTTAATTGCCTGCTATAATATTCATATAAATTTATTTCTGGTCCACTCCCACCCTCTTTTGCTTGGACAATAGAAATACTTTCAGCTTTTGTACCAACTATTAAATTACAACAATCAATAAACCCCCCGTCTTTCGTTCTAACAATTGCTGTTGTAGAACCATTTTTTAGTGGTGTGATTATTCCATTTGAATTAACGGTTGCAATGGATTCATCAGAAACCATTCATTCAACATTTTTGTTAGTTGCATCTCAAGGGAATATTTCATAGTCTATTTTTTGCGTGCCATCAATATTTATTCAACACTCAACATTGTCTTCGAGAATGTTTACGCCAGTGACATGAACAATAGTGCCACTATTTCATTTAGCATAGATAGTAATATCATCATTTACTGGCTGGCTAAAATTATGTGTTTCACCAGTGTATTGTTCATTATCATACCAACCACCAAATGTATAACCACCCTCTTTGCTTGGATCTTCGGGTGCATTAATTACTGTTCCGGCCTCTACTTGAATGGCTTCAATAAACGAACCACCCATAGTATTAAACTGAACTAATTTCTTCTCTGTTGTTGGTTCAGGATTTTTATTCCCACATCCAACCATACTAACCATAGGAATAGATGATGCTACTAATATAGTAGGCATTAAAAGATGTATCTTTCTCATATATAAAACCTCTTATTTTTATTATAAATAATAAAAATATATCTTGCCTATTTCTAAAAATAGTTTAGCCAAATTTATTTTTTTATGACTAGTACTATATGGGAATACCCTATAAGGGTATAAAAATTCATGGATAAACCTGCAAAATTTACCTCATATAATCAAATTACAAAAGAATTTGATGTAATGATTTTGAATCAAACTGAAATAAAACAATTAAATAACGATGATCACTTCTTAGTTTTAAAACCTAAAAAAGAAGTGGCTGTTCCAACTAAAATGCACCACAAATCACATAAATCAAAGCTTGATCTTATTCTTGAAAGACTTGATAGATTAGAACAAATGGTTATCCAAGACCATAACTTGCTTGTTCAAACTAATAACCTATTAATTAAGGTTATTAAACTTAATAATCTAAAGACTGAATAGTCTACTTTTTATGAACAAAACCCAAATAAATCAATTAGACAATAATAAACGTTTCTTAGTTCTTAATCCTAAAAAGACTAAGTCTGTTCTAACTAAAACAAATTCCAAAACTAAGCAACCTAGTTTAAGACAATTGATATTAGATTTAGTAACTAGACTTGATCAAACCGATAAAAGAATCGAGAGACTAGAACAAGTGGTTATCCAAGACCATAACTTGCTTGTTCAAACTAATAACCTATTAATTAAGGTTATTAAACTTAATAATCTAAAGACTGAATAGTTATTTAACTAATTTTGTACATCTGCTACACAAATCATTGTGTACTTGACCAGCTGGGAAATAGTTTCAGCATCTAATACACTTAACAAATTTTGTTTTTGTTACCTTAACAGATATAGATTTAGTTTTTTTATCTTTGATAGTTACTTTAGCAACATTAAAGATTCTTTTTAATAGTTCTGGTTCAATACCTAAACTATTATCAAATTCTAATTCCACGTCTGCTTCATTACTTTTAGCAATAACTTTCTTATTTCTCAAATCTTCAATTTCAGCAAAAGCTGCATCTTTTAATCTAAAGATTAAGTCTCATTTAGTTTTATCTACATTTTGAATATTAAATGGAAGTTTTTCTACTCATGGTTCAAGCATAACATTAGTTGCTTTATTAGTTTTATTAAAGAAACTATGAACTTCAAATGCTGTATGAGGAATAATTGGAGCTAAGAAGACTAAATAACTATTTAAGATGTGATACAAAACAGTTTGGATTGCTCTTCTTCTTGGATTATTAATTTCATCGCAATATAAAGCATCTTTAATCAAATCAAAGTATCAACCTGACAAAGTAATAACATTGCTATTAATTAGTTTGATTACAGTTGAAAAATCAAACTTTTCATAAGCAAGATTAATTGTGTCAATATTTTCTTGCAATTGAGCAAGAACATATTTATCTTCTTGACTAAAGTCAAGATTTTTATCTTTATCATAATTAAAATCAGATAAATTACTTAAACAGAATCTAAATAATGAGTTTCTGATTCTACGATAAATTTCAGCTATTTGTTTTAAGATGTTTTCAGAAATAGAAACATCAGCCACATAGTTGCTGTTAGCAACTCACATTCTTAAAACATCAGCGCCATAAACATTAACTACTTTTAATGGATCTACACCATTACCTAATGACTTAGACATCTTTCTGCCTTGTTCATCTACAGTCATACCATGAGAAATTAATTGTTTATATGGACTAAAACCGTTAAGTATTACCGAAGTAATAATAGATGAGTTAAATCATCCACGGTATTGGTCATTACCTTCTAGATATAAATCACATGGATAGTTTAATTCAAGTTCTTTTAACATTGTGTGACTTGAACCACTATCAAATCAAACATCCATTGTATCCATACACTTTGTGTATTTACCTGATTTATATGATTCAGGTAAGAAGTATTCAACTGGTTTTTCAAATCAAACATTTGTTCCTTCTTTAGCAATGATGTCAACAATATGTTTATTAAAATCTAAATCCATGATTGGATTTTCATTTTCATCATAGATGATATAGATTGGAACACCCCAAACTCTTTGTCTTGAAATACATCATTCAGTTCTATTTTGAATCATCTCTTTCATATGATTCTTGTTAGATTGTGAATTAAACTTAACTGAATCAAGTGCTTTAATAATTTCTTTCTTGATTGGTTCAATATTAACAAACCATTGCTTTGTTGCTCTATACAACACTGGTTTTTTAGTTCTTCAGTCAATTGCTGCAGAGTGAACAATCTTTTGTTTATGTAATAAACTTCCTGCTTTTTCTAATCTAGCAATTAAGCCTTCATTAGTTTGTTCATAGAATAAGCCTTCAAGTTCTTTATCTTTAACTTCAGCTGTAAATTTACCTAATTTATCAATAGGACAATATGGTTCAATACCATATTTCTTACATGCTAGATAGTCATCATCACCAAATCCTGGTGCATTATGAACTAGTCCCGTTCCATCTTCAATAGAAACATATTCTGCAAGAATAATTGGACTTTTTCTTTGATATAAAGGATGAACATACATTACTTTTTCAAGTTCAGTTCCTTTAAATGTCTTAACAGTCTTATGAGTTTTTCATTTTAAAATCTTTGCGATCTTAGCTAATAACTTACTTGCAACTACATAGTAGTTGTTACCAACTTTAACTCTAGCATATTCAAATTCTGGATTAACTGCTACAGCTAAGTTACTTGGAATAGTTCAAGGTGTAGTAGTTCAAATAATAATCTTATCTTTTGCTTCTAAAACATTTTTACCATCAACTACTTCAAAACCTAAGTAGATTGAATCAGCTTCTAAATCTTTATATTCAATTTCAGCTTCAGCTAAAGCTGTTTGACTAGATCAAGATCAATAAACAGGCTTTAGAGCTTGAAAGATTAAGTTCTTTTCAATCATCTTAAGAAACAAGTTAAGTTGTCTTGTTTCATAGTCTTTAGACATTGTAAAGTAGTATTTGTCATAGTCTGTAAATAAACCAAACTTAGCAAATTGTTCTTTTTGCTTAGCAATGTTTTGGCAAGCAAAATCATAACATTTTTGTCTCTTTTGTGAAATAGATAAAGAATTATATTCTTTACCTAGTTTTTTGCTTAAAGCATGTTCAATAGGTAAACCATGTGTATCTCAACCTAAAATAAATGGAGAATAAAAACCTTTAGCACTTTTATATCTAACAATAATATCTTTTAAGATTTTGTTTAATGCATGACCAACATGTAAATCACCATTGGCATATGGTGGACCATCATGTAATATTCATTGTTTATCAGATTTAAAGTTATGTTTTAACACTTGTTCATAAACTTTAGAATCTATTCAACTTTGTTGAATTTTAGGTTCTTTTGTACTTAAATTAGCCTTCATTTCAAAGGCTGTTTTAGGCATGTTAAGACTACTTTTAATCTTTTCTTTTAGGTCTTGCATAGATGGTAATTATTATATATTTTATTTAAGAAAATCTTTTTAATAACCCCATAGATTGTCTTAAATAAAACCGTCTTTATATAATAAAAGTATTAAGAAGTTATTATTAATTCCAACGCTAGCAACCACTAGCTTAGCACCACTTGTTGCTTTTACAAGTTGCAGTTGTAGTCCTAAAACAAATACAACATTTGTTTTTGATGAAGATGAAAGACAAGGGGAAACAGCAATGGGAGGCCAAATTGTCAACTTCACAGGAAATTGTCAGACAAACAAACCAAGCGCGCCAATTGTGATTGATGAACTATGTCAACTTATTGATTTAACATTTGAAGACAGAGAACAACAAAGAACCCCTTATGATACAAGCAAAATCGATATCACTGTTGAAATAGAAAGATCATATCAACAACTATACCCATATGATGTAAGAATTGTGTTAAAACACAAAGAATCTGCATTTCCGGCCGGAACTTTCTTCTTCGACTTTCTTTTTGTTTGGTATGTTGGTGACGATCAACCTCTTCTTGCACAAAAAATTGACGGTTTTATATTTTTTACAGAACAAGTGTAAGGTTTTTAGTTAAGACAAAGTTGTTTATTAACGTATTTATTAACAACTTGTCCATCTTTACAAATTAAAATACTAGATAAACTTTCAGTTTTATCATTTGCAACTAGTTTTAAATATTCAGCTGAATGGACACTAACTATTTGACTATATTCTTTAGGATATAGTTCACTAATGTCTTTTGGGCATAAGAAATTTGATTTACCAATTTTACGAGTTACAAGTTTAGAAGTTAATAATTTTTTTTGGAATTGAAAACCATAACCATTTTCACAAGCAGCATCTATTAAGATGGACCCTTGAGGCATTGATTCTGCCATTTTGCCAGTAATACGTGGTTTTGTCAGGCTAAATGGATCTGGACATGTGTAAATAAAAGCATGATGTTTAGGAAACAATTCAGTTAATGTTTCATATTTTGCATTAGCAACATGCAAATGACTTCCTGCTTTTTCACTATTTTTTAATTCAGATAAATATTTAGAATCATTATCTAATAACGTAACGTCCATGTTATTTGCAAGCAATATGCGCATAGCTTCTTGCCCAGCTCATGCTGCATTTAAGATTAAAACCTTTGGTTTAACTTTATTTTTTATAAGTTCTTTAGCTACAAATAGACCTTTAAGTTTTTCAATTTCAGGAAAGAAAACATAATGACCGCCCTTAGTTAAATTCTTTCAAGCATAACCTTTAACATTGTTTTTTAACATTTGATATAACATATCAACATTAGCAACATAGTTAGCCATTGTTATGGCAGTTTTATTCTTTAAACTATTAATTTCTTTCTTGTTAAAAGCTTCAACTTTACAAACAATATCGCTTCTAGCGATAACATAGTTGTTGTTATTTACAATATAAGCTCCAGCAGCACCATAATCTGCATCGCTAATTCCTAACTTGCTAGCATAGCCTCTTGGGACATAAACAGTTATGCCGCTAGAAGTTATTTGTTTGACACTTTCTGGTAATAAAAAAACTCTTGAGTTTTTCTTATCACGAATTAAGCCAATTTTTTTCATATTTCTTTATGCTAATTCATTATACTTTGTAGGCAAAGTCTAAATATAATAATTTTAATTTATTTAAGAGAAAAACACTTATAATATAAAAAGTTTTTTATGGTAAAAATAAGATTAACAAGATTAGGAAGACACAAAACACCATTCTATCGTATAGTGGCTGTTGATTCAAGAAAAAGACGTGATAGTGACTATCTTTGCCTTTTTGGTACATATGATCCAACTAAAAAGATCATCAAGATTGATGAACAAAAAGTTTTAGATTATCTAAAAATGGGTGCTCAACCTGCTGAAACAGTTAAAAATATTCTTAAACAAAAGAAGATTTGAGCTAAGTTTTTAGCAACTAAAAAACCAAAAGCTAAAAAAGCTAAGAAGGTTTCTAAAAAACCTGCAGCTAAAGAGGCTAAGTAATTATGGCTAAAGTTAGTGCAACTAAAATTTTAAATAAGATTAAACGTGGACAAATGAGAAAAGATTTGCCTAATTTTAGAGCTGGAGATACAGTTTCAGTAAGTTATAAAATTGTTGAAGGTAAGAAAGCAAGAATTCAAACATTTACTGGTGTTTGCTTACGCAAAAGAGGCCACATGAATTCTCAATCATTTATTCTAAGAAAAGAATCTAATGGTGTAGCAATTGAAAAAACATTTGCAACACATTCACCTACTATTGTAAAAATTGTTGTCAACAAAAAAGGAAAAGTTAGAAGAGCTTACATTTCCTACATGAGACATCGTTCAGGAAAATCAGCAAGAATTAAACAACAAAATAAGAAGTAAGACTTCTTTTTTTATTCATTTATGGCAAATACTACATTTAAAAGAGGAAAATATAAACCAACAAACTTTATCATTAAAGGTTTGCACTTTTCTAAAATCTATATGGAACAAAGAGTATGAATGAAATACTTACTAGTAATTGTAGTAGGTGTTATTTTTGCTCTAACTGGTCACTTCTTTATTAAAAAGTGCGGTGCTTACACTTATGGTCTAAGTTGTTTAGTTCAAGGTATTGCTAGATTTACATCATTTGAAATTTATTTCAATAACCCAGGTATGTCTGAAGAAATATATAACATGATCTTTACTGCTTTGTTCTGGGGTTTGATCTTTGTTGCTAATATTCCTTTATTTATTTTCTCAGGTATTAAAATAGGTAAAAGATTCACTTTACTTTCTCTTGTGTTCTTGGCTGTATCTACTGTTGTTGGTTTCTGTTTAGGTATTACACCTGTAATTAAAGATGTAAACATCTTTGGTGATACAACTTTAACTGGAAATGCTCCTTGAATTCAAGAACTAGGTAGACTTAAAGTAGAAGTATTGCCTTTTAGTCCTGTTTCAACTGTTGATTATGACCCAAGCAACTATGCTAAACCATTTATGTTAATGTTATCAACATTAACTTATGCTTTATTAACTGGTGTAGCATTTGCTATCTTATATATTGTTGGTGGTTCAACATCTGGAACAGACTTTATTTCAGTTTATTTAGCTAAAAGAAAAAATAGACCTATTTCTGGTATCTTCTTTATTGTTAATGTTTGCTGCATTATCATTGGAGCAACATTAGGAACATTTACCCCTGCTGCTATAGCATGTGAAGAATGTAGAAGCTACCAATTCTTCTTTTCAGCTAACTTAATTGGTACAGTAGCTTCGCTAGCTATCTTTACAACAATCTTTGCAATGTTCTTTCCAAGATCTAGAAAATATAAGATTGAAGTTAATTCTAAAAAAGTAGCAAAGATTAAACAAAGTTTAAAAACTTTAAGTTATCCTCATCCAACTAATCTTAAAACTGAAAACAACATAACAACTTTAAATACAGTTTGTTCAACAATGGAATTATCATTGTTACTACAAACTATCAACAAAGTTGATAACAAAGCTATGGTAATAGTAACTAAGATTGCTTACTATGGTGGTCCATTAGATACTTATCAAATAGGTTCAGACTAGTAATGAAAAAAATTACCATCCTAACATTATTCCCTGAAGTATTTGAAAACTTTAAAAAGTTTTCTATTATTAAAAGAGCTATTGCTAACAAGAAACTTAAATTAACTGTAGTTGACTTTAGACAATTTTCTACTAACAAACATAAAAAAGTAGATGACTACCAATTTGGTGGTGGTTCAGGTATGATTATTGCCTTACCAGCTATTGTTAAAGCAATAAGAAAATATAAAACTAGAAATAGTCTAGTTATTCTAACTAGTCCACAAGGAAAACTGTTTAAACAAGCTACAGCTAAAAAATTAGCTGACAATAAAAAAGACTTATTAATAGTTTGTGGGCATTATGAAGGCTTTGATGCAAGAATTATCAACTATGTTGATGAAGTAATATCTGTAGGTGATTATGTCTTAACTGGTGGTGAAATTCCTGCTATGGCTATAACTGAAGCAGTTACAAGATTAATCAAAGGTGTAATATCTGGTGGTTCATTAGATAGTGAAACCTTTGATAATAATCTTTTAGATTATGACACCTATACTAGACCAATAAACTTTGAAGGCCACAAGGTTCCAAGCGTTTTAATTTCAGGTAACCACAAAAAGATAGCACAGTTTAGATTAAAATCAAGATTAACTAAAACTAAAAAGTATCGTCCAGATCTATTAAAGAAAAATTAACATATATATCTTTAGATATATATGTTTTTAAATTTTTTAGCCAAAAATAAATTTTCCTGACTAGTTCTATTTAGGAGAATATTATGGACGAAATACTATTATGCCTATGTTTAAAACATTATGGCGAATGAATGGCTATCTACGATAGCTTACAAAAAAGAGAAGAACTAAAAGTAAAAGAAATACAAGATGCTATTAAAGAAGTTGATTGCACTTTTATTACTTTATTAGATAAAGATTAT